>NZ_JAHKQX010000006.1:0-245948 GCF_019345515.1 Shewanella sp. NKUCC06_TVS
CTTTTATAGGGAAGCCAATATAAAGCGATATATAAAGGTGGCACTATTGCGATCACCACCATTGATAAATGCTAACACTTGAGATGATTTTTCAGGCTTTATATTTCAACCCCTAAATCTCTACACCTATATTCCTTCGACTATAAATATCTGCGCCATCGAACACGCGCATCTATACACTATCAATGCACTCATACCATTAATGCACTCATGCCATTAATGCACTAATTTTTAAAAATCACTCACTTCCTCAGCACTTTTACCACAAAAAAGTCCGGTGAATGGAATGAGTTCAACCCATATTTAATCGCGAGCGTCCGAATTACGTACCATTGACTGGCGAATTAAATAACACTTTGATCGGCGGCGTGATTAGCATTAAGCCAATGTGGACAAAAATAGCGCGACCAATGCTTTTTTCACTAAAAAGCGTTGACACTAGATCGAACCTCCCTATAATACGGCTCCACACAGCGAGGTCGATTAGCTCAGCTGGGAGAGCACCTCCCTTACAAGGAGGGGGTCACTGGTTCGAGCCCAGTATCGACCACCATATTTTCTACAAAGAAATTATGGCATACAAAATGTTGTATCCCAGGTCGCTTAGCTCAGCTGGGAGAGCACCTCCCTTACAAGGAGGGGGTCACTGGTTCGAGCCCAGTAGCGACCACCATATAACTTAATGTATTAATGTGTAAAAGTCATTCCCAGGTCGCTTAGCTCAGCTGGGAGAGCACCTCCCTTACAAGGAGGGGGTCACTGGTTCGAGCCCAGTAGCGACCACCATTATTTAGTGAAGAATGACTTAAAAAATGTGTAATTTAAGAATGCCCAGGTCGCTTAGCTCAGCTGGGAGAGCACCTCCCTTACAAGGAGGGGGTCACTGGTTCGAGCCCAGTAGCGACCACCATATTCTGCAACACACATGTTATATCCCAGGTCGCTTAGCTCAGCTGGGAGAGCACCTCCCTTACAAGGAGGGGGTCACTGGTTCGAGCCCAGTAGCGACCACCATATTCTGCAACACACGTTATATCCCAGGTCGCTTAGCTCAGCTGGGAGAGCACCTCCCTTACAAGGAGGGGGTCACTGGTTCGAGCCCAGTAGCGACCACCATATTTCTCCCCCAATAAACTTTACCCACGCGCTTACTAAACTATGCTTGATCTCAATCAGCGAGTGATAAATTATGCTGTTCGGCATTTTATATTTCGTTAAATACTAAGACTATCGACACTCAGCCTGATTTCATTCTGCTTTAGCATTTTTGGAGATCAACATTATGGCCAGTGTCAGTCAATCCGCTTCTCTTGCCAATATCGCCACTTATTTAAAGCATACCCACGCCTGCGATGAGCAAACGGCTCTAAAAGAAGCGCGGGAAGTCATGCATAATCTCGTCAGCATGCGCCAAAAAGGCTTTATTACCGGTTGGTACTTTGATGAACAAGGCCATTTAGCCTTGTTACCTAGCGATGCTATCCTTAAACGTATTCTTTTAGAGGATGACTAACAGCATCAAATGAATTGTGTCTTAATTGACTACGATAGCTATCGACTTAACCTCCCTAGACTTCACATCTCACCTACACTTCTTCTCCTAAAGCAGCTCACCACAATATTTGTATTTGTCGTTATATCGCATACTTTTACGGTTTTTTTTGATCTCAAAATAACTAAGTTTGTTTAATTTATCTGCAACGACAAGAGCCGTCAATTTGGGGCCGATCTTCACTATGGGTGGGTTTCCACCCAAACACAAAATCACTGTGAGCGAGATCTCACCCACCAAACTAAAAGTGTGACAAACATCAAATGAACTACACTTTAGTAACCAAACACTTACAGAAGCCAGTGTAAGTTGGCGTGGTATTTGCCTTTAGTAAGACAGACCTCAGGGAAATCAAGGCTGTATTCCTACTCAAACTTGGTAACAAACTAACCAAGACTGAGGACAAATCCTAACAACAGAAAAAGGAACTCAAGATGATATTGAATCAACAAACTGGATTGACCCGTCCACTCAAAACCTTAGTCAAAATGCTCGCTGTTGCCTCCGTATTTGCGACCAGTTTTAACGTATTTGCAGAACCGATTGAAATTAAGTTTTCACACGTAGTGGCAGAAAACACACCTAAAGGCCAAATGGCACTTAAATTTAAAGAACTCGTTGAACAACGTTTACCAGGTGAATACAAAGTCAGTGTATTTCCTAGCTCACAGTTATTTGGGGATAACAACGAACTAGCGGCACTGCTGTTAAACGACGTACAATTTGTCGCGCCTTCACTCTCAAAGTTTGAGCGTTACACTAAACGTCTACAAATATTCGATTTACCTTTCCTATTCAATGATATGGATGCCGTGAACCGTTTCCAACAAGGTGAAGCTGGTCAAACATTACTGAACTCCATGAGCCGTAAAGGGATTGTCGGTCTGGGTTATTTACACAATGGTATGAAACAGTTCTCATCTAACACACCACTTAAAAATCCTGCTGATGCAAAAGGCTTAAAATTCCGCGTTATGGCATCTGATGTTCTAGCAGCCCAGTTTGATGCTGTTGGTGCAATCCCTGTGAAAAAACCTTTCTCTGAAGTCTTTACCCTGCTGCAAACCCGCGCTATCGATGGTCAAGAAAACACTTGGTCAAATACTTATTCACAAAAGTTCTATGAAGTGCAAAGCCAAATCACTGAGAGTAATCACGGTGTTCTCGACTATATGGTCGTGACCTCTGACACTTTCTGGAAAGGTCTACCAGCTGACAAACGTAAGATCATCAAAGAAGCTTTAGACGAATCTATCGCATTAGGTAACAAGATTGCTGCTGAAAAAGACAATGAAGACAAAAAGTTAATCCTTGATTCTAAACGTTCACAGTTAGTGACCCTGTCTCCTGCTGAACGTCAAAAATGGGTTGAGGTAATGAAACCTGTTTGGGCTAAGTTTGAAGATCAAATCGGTAAAGATGTGATTGATGCTGCTGTTGCTGCAAATAAATAATAATGATGATAGCCGCTTAAGCTCAACCGAGCTTAGGCGGCCATTTCAGCGAGGGGATTATGGCTGTGATATCGCGAATATTTGGTTATATTGAAGAAGGTGTGCTCAATTTATTGATCACTCTGATGACGCTGTTAGTGTTTTCAGAAGTCGTCGCCCGCTTCTTCTTCAACACGGGTTTTCTTTGGATCCAAGAACTTACATTAACCTTTTGCGGTTGGTTTGTGTTATTTGGTATGTCCTATGGGGTTAAAGTCGGTGCCCATATTGGTGTCGATGCGTTTGTTAAAAATTTAGCGCCAAAGGCTAAAAAGATAGTATCTCTTATTACTGCCTTTGTTTGTATCGTCTACTGCGGACTCTTTTTAAAAGGCAGTTGGGATTACTTAAGCCAGATGTATCAAATCGGTTTGCCTATGGAAGACATTCATTTCCCACAATTTATATTAAAAAGCCTTGATCCAGATTTTGCTTGGAACACTTTAAAAATCGATATTGAAGACGGCGCAATACCGATTTGGTTATCTCAAAGTATTTTAATCATTGGCTTTTTTATGTTGACTTGGCGTTTCGTCGAACTCTTTATCGCCATTCTGCGTGACCAAGTCTCAGGCTTCCAATTTGCCGATGAAGCGAAAGAAAGTATGCATTTAATCGATGAGAGCGCTAAAAACGCTAAAGTAGATCCAGTCTCTGACCAAAAGGAGGCTAAATAATGGCTATTGCAACCCTATTTACCGCCCTATTCGTATGTATGTTTCTCGGTATGCCTATCGCTATCGCATTAGGTTTTTCCAGCATGCTGACGATTTTATTGTTCTCGAATGACTCCTTAGCTTCAGTTGCACTCAAGCTGTATGAGTCTTCATCAGAGCATTACACTTTACTCGCTATCCCCTTCTTTATTCTGTCATCCGCCTTCCTATCAACGGGTGGTGTTGCTAGACGGATTATCGATTTTGCCATGGACAGTATTGGACATGTCCGTGGTGGATTAGCAATGGCATCCGTTATGGCGTGTATGCTGTTTGCTGCAGTTTCTGGATCATCTCCTGCAACTGTTGCTGCAATTGGTTCTATCGTCATAGTCGGCATGGTAAAAGCAGGTTATCCCGAAAAATTTGCTGCAGGCGTGATCACGACCTCTGGCACTCTCGGGATTTTGATCCCACCTTCAATCGTCATGTTAGTGTATGCCGCAGCAACTGAAGTGTCGGCTGCAAAAATGTTTATGGCAGGCTTAATCCCAGGTTTAATGATGGGATTTATATTGATGATCGTCATTTATATCGTTGCCCGCTTTAAAAACTTGCCCTCACGTCCTTTCCCTGGCGTTAAACAACTGGGGATTTCAAGTGCCAAGGCAATGGGTGGATTAGCACTCATCTTTATCGTATTAGGCTCTATCTATGGTGGCGTCGCTAGCCCAACCGAAGCATCAGCTGTGGCTTGTGTATATGCTTACCTTATTGCGGTATTTGGCTACCGTGATATCGGGCCATTAAAAGACGTAGCATGGCGTAATCAAGGTGAAAACTTAGCCAAAGCAACTGCGCGTAACTTAGGCCATATGTTCTTAGGACTGATTAAAACGCCTATCGACAAAGATATACGTCATGTTGTGCGCGATGGTGCCAAGGTCAGTATCATGCTGCTGTTTATCATAGCTAACGCTATGCTATTTGCGCATGTATTAACCACAGAACGTATCCCTCACATTATTGCTGAGTATATTGTTAGCATGGGTTTACCCGCCTGGGGATTCCTGATCATCGTTAACTTACTGTTGCTTGCTGCCGGTAACTTTATGGAGCCATCGGCGATTGTACTCATTATGGCGCCAATTCTGTTCCCTATTGCAACGCAATTAGGCATAGATCCTATCCACTTAGGTATCATAATGGTCGTGAACATGGAGATCGGTATGCTAACGCCGCCGGTGGGACTCAATCTCTTTGTCACCGCGGGGATCACGGGGCGCAGTATTGGTTGGGTGATTCAGTCGGTTCTGCCTTGGTTACTCGTGATGCTAGCCTTCTTAGTCCTGATTACTTACGTACCACAGATTTCACTCTTCTTACCTGAATGGTTGGATTCGATGCGTGGATATTAGTCTGCAATTCAAGGTTGTGAGATTACCCCTTGATTACAGATAGATTTTAAGCGAGCCTAGTCAGGCTCGCTTTGTTTTATTATGCGCAGTATCAGTTATTGATCCCGTTGCTTTATCAGGATAACCACCATGTTGCCCATGACGCCTAAGGCCAAGAAACGCCTCTTTCTGACCGTTGTGTTACTTGCAGGCCTATTTGCAACCCTCAAACTGACCTACTGGGTGCATTTGCATCAAGGTAAAATCGAGATCCAAAAGCAATCGGAGAAACAACTAAAGGAATTAGTCAGTTTTCTCGATGGTGCACTATCGCGCTACGAAAGTATTCCCCACGTGCTCTCGACTAACCCAATGCTCGCCAATGTCCTGAACGACCAGCAGAATCTAGATAAAGTTCAAGAGCTTAATTTATATCTCGAAGAAATTCAGCATGTCACCGAAGCATCCGATATCTATCTGATTGATGCCTTAGGTATCGCCATTGCCGCCAGTAACTGGCAACAAAGTTTTTCCTTTATTGGCAAGGACTACTCCTTTAGACCCTATTACACAGATGCTATCTCGGGCAATCTAGGCCGTTATTATGCAGTGGGTACCAGCTCAGATAAGCGCGGATTTTATTTCTCTTACCCTATTTATCAACAAGGTGGTAAAGGCATACTTGGGGCCATCATAGTCAAAGTTAACATTGCCGACATAGAGCAACAAAGTACCAGTATCGCAATTGCGGGTCAGTATCAGTTCCTTATCAGTGATCCTGAAGATATCGTCTTTATTTCCAGTATCGATGAATGGCGGTTAAAATCACTAACCCCGCTTACCCAAGCCAAGCAATATGCCCTTAATGCCTCTAAACGCTATGCAGAACGTCCCATAGGAGAGTTGTTGATGAAGCCACTCTATGAAAGTGGTAGTCAAGCTATGCTCTACCAACTACAAACGGGTACAGACCATGAACAATACATGGACATCCACCAATCAATGGCTAAGGCAGGCTGGCGAGTACACATCTTAGCGCCAATCAAACCTTTACTGACCTCTTTGCCCGCGCTGATGTTACTGTCAGCTAGTATTTATCTTTTGCTTGCACTCAGCATCCTATTTAACGCCGAGCGCCGTCGCAATCTACACCGAATGCAACTAGCGCAAAGCCTTTTAGAACAGCGAGTTGAAGAACGTACTCAGGACTTACAGCAGGCCAACAATCAACTCAAAGATACTCAAGATGAGCTGATCCAAGCAGCAAAACTGACAGTGATAGGCAGTTTATCCGCCAGTATTAACCATGAACTCAATCAACCACTCGCGGCACTTCGCAGCTATGCCCAAAATACCCAAACTTTTCTCGCCCGTGATATGCAAGATAAGGCACTGGATAATATCAAGATTATTATTGAACTTACCGACAGATTAGCCGATATTGTTGGGCAATTTAAAAGCTTTACCCGCAAGAGCCAAGGCGCTGATAGCGCAACCGATATTGGCCGCTGTATCAAGCAAGCCCTGACCATAGTTCAACCTGCAATTGATAAACAGGGTGTTGAACTCGATGTGCAATTACCCAACGGCAACTATCAGGTTTGGGGCGATAAGGTTAGATTACAACAAGTGTTTGTCAACATTATGAGCAACGCTATTGTCGCTATGCAACAATCGGTTAAACGCCAATTGGTTATCCGCGTGACCAGTGAAGATAAGTTTTGCATCAGTATCCAAGATTCAGGCCCGGGTGTACGTGAAAGCCAAATGGAGAAAATCTTCGAACCCTACTTTACCACCAACGAACGGCACGGACTGGGGCTAGGCTTATCGATTTCACAACGTATTATCGAATCCATGCAAGGCCAAATTAACGTTGCCAATGCCGAAGAGGGTGGCGCTATTTTCCAGATTATTTTACCTATTTACTTGCTCGAGGAACGTTAGTTTTATGAGTGTGCCCAATTCAATTCAAGATTATTCTGTTCTCATCATCGACGATGAGCCGCACATAGGCACAGTTCTCGTTCAACTATTTGAACTGGAGGGCATTAAGGCGCTCGCCACCACAGAACCCAAAGGTATCGCTAAGTTGCTGCATAAAGATTGGGCGGGAATGGTGATATCGGATGTCAACATGCCACAATTAGACGGCATCAGCTTAATGCAACAAATCCGTCTGCAAGATCCCGATCTCCCCGTCGTCCTACTCACTGGTTTTGGTGATATTGCCATGGCAGTCAATGCCTTAAAACAAGGCGCCTACGACTTTCTCGAAAAACCCTTTAATAACGAACATATACTCGATGTGGTTAAACGCGCCTTAGAAAAACGCAGTCTGACCTTAGAGAACCGCAAGCTTAAAAAGGATCTCGAAAGCCAAAGCGTACCGGGCCCTCGTATTTTGGGTAACAGTGTCGGCATCAACCGTATGCGCCACATCATAACGCAAGTGATAGATACGCCTGCGGATGTGTTAATTGAAGGCGAAACCGGTACAGGTAAAGAACTTGTTGCCCGCTATTTACACGACCACAGTAGCCGCAGCCAAGCCAACTTTGTCGCCATAAACTGTGGTGCAATTCCCGAAAACCTGATTGAAAGTGAACTCTTTGGCGCCGAAGCGGGGGCCTTTACTGGCGTCGATAAGATGCGCATTGGCAAATTTGAATATGCCAATGGTGGCACGTTATTTTTAGATGAAATTGAAAGTACGCCACTGTCGCTGCAAGTAAAACTGCTGCGGGTACTTGAAGACCGTAAGGTTGAACGTTTAGGTTCTAACAAGAGCATCAACTTAGATATTCGCGTGATTGCGGCTACAAAAGTCGATTTAAAAGGTCTGTGTGACACCGGGGAATTTCGCCAAGACTTGTTGTATCGCTTAAATCTGGTGACTGTGCCCATCCCTCCCCTGAGAGATCGCCGTGAAGATATTCCGTTACTCTTTTTACACTTTGCCCGCGTCGCATCGGCACGCTATCACAAAGCGCTTATCGCCTTAAATGCGGAGCAAAACGCAATACTTACTTCCCACGACTGGCCAGGCAATGTGCGTGAGTTACGTAATCTCGCCGAACGCTTTGTGCTGCTGGGCGGAGAAGCCGCCTTTGCTGGCACATTAGGCAATACTCCAAGCCTGCACTCGAGTATGTCCTTGCTACAAAGGGTAGAGTTTTTTGAACGGGTACTGATTGAAGAAGCACTTAGCCACAACAAGGGCAGTATTAAGCAGACAATGGAGCAGCTAGAACTGCCCCGAAAAACCCTCTACGACAAAATGCGTAAATACGATTTAGACCGCAAACAGTACATTAATTCCGATGACTAAAAGGCATATTTAAGCTTTAGACCAACGCCCGTTTGACATGAGTTTGATGGTAATGCAAACGGGTGATAGCTAAGGCGATCAAGGCTAATAAGGTTAACGATCCCATCACCACACCGCGCCACTGTGCCTCGTGCCAAAACATCATCAAATAAGGGCCGCCAATCGCAGCACCTAAGTAATAACAGCATAAATAGAGTGATGTTGCCTTAGCTCGATCACGACTGGCCCGCATTGCAACAAAGGAATTACAGCAACTGTGGGTAAGGAAGAACCCACAGGCGGTCATTAAAAAACCTAAGCTGATGGTTAAGGTCGTATCAAACAGGGTCAGTAAACTGCCGAGCAACATCACGCACCAAGACCACTGATACAACTTATGTTGACCAAATTTGGCGAGCCATTTCGCAGTGAAATACGACGCAATAGTCCCGCTGGAATAACACAGAAAAATCAAGGTGGCTTGGAAACGACTCCATTCATAGGGTGGAGCCATCAAATGCAGTTGAATAAAGCTAAATTGATTCACCATCATCATAAAGGTCAAGCCGCCAATTGCGTAGACCAAACGCATTTGCGCATCGGTGAGATGATGACTAAAGCCATGAAGATCTTGCGCTAAACGGGCGCGTTTTGATAAGGAAGGCTCAGTGTTACTGGGTGACATCGACTGCGCATCGGCAAGTGAAGGCAGCAAATAGTTCACTAAAGCCACCCCCGCTAACGTCACTAGAAACAGCAACCACATAGATTCTTGCCAAGATAAAAACTGCGACATTAAACCACCGAGCAGACGTCCAACAATCCCGCCAATACTGTTCGCCATAATATAAATGCCTGCGGCTTTCAGCATAGTGCTTGGTGATAATTGCTCCTTAAAGTACGCCATGGCAATCGCAGGTACGGCAGCGAGTAATGCACCTTGTAGCAATCGTACTAGCACTAACCCATTAAAATCCGGTGCCCAAATTAATAGTAAGTTAGACAATGCCAATAACCACAAGCTGACAATGATTGGAGTGTGTCGACCGATACGATCTGACAGTACCGCATACAAGAGCAATGAAAAGGCTAAGGAAAAACTGGTCACCGACAGGATCAAGGTTGCTTTAGAGCCTGATACCGCAAAATGTTCCGCAATCAGCGGCAACATGCCTTGCATTAAATACAAGTTGATATAGACCACCACTGAAGCGACGCAGAGCGCCCACATCAATCGGGTGTCACGCTGTTTATTGTCAATCATAGTATCTAATACGGCTTGCACGGGAGCCTCGACCAAGTAGCACTCATAGGATAGACAAAGATTATCACTGGGCATAACATAACAATAATAGATAATATCTATCGTAATCATTGATTTTTGTTATAGAAATAGTGCGCCAAAAGTACACATCTTGCCACTGATAAAATAGTACGAGCCCGATTAATGGATATTCGCCAACTCAAACATTTAGATGCCCTTGCCAATACCGGCAGCTTTACCGCCGCAGCCAAGAAACTGAATATGGCTCAGCCCGCGTTAAGTCAAAGTATTAAACGCTTAGAGGTCGCACTCGGCGTCACCTTAGTCAATCGTACGAGCAACAAGAATGATAAACTGCTCACACTCACGGCCGAAGGTATAGTCCTGCATCAACACGCCACTTTGATCCTAAAACAAGTTAAGCAGGCCGAAGCGCAAATCCGCGCCATGGCCAATCTCACCTCGGGAGAGGTCCGCATTGCCGTGCCGGGCATGCTGGGTTCTTTCTATCTCCCCTCGCGCTTAATGGCTTTTCGGCATAAATACCCCGAATTGAAACTATCACTGTTTGAAGGCGGGACACGGGATGCACTGCGCATGTTGCAACAGGAAGAAGTGGATATTGCGATCATTACCGCCCAAGACCTACAGCCCGAATTTGATAGTCAGTTGTTGATCCGTGAGCAAATGGTGATCGCTATGGGTGCCGAACACCCTTTAGCGGAACATAGCGCTGTGAGTCTACATGACTTTTTCGACCATGAATTAGTGATGTTCAAAACAGGTTATTTCCACCGAGAGTGGATACTCTCTCAAGCCAAAGAATTAGGCAAAAAGCCCAATATTGCCTTCGAGACCAATTTGATTAATCTGATTAAACAGATTGTTTCCCAAGGATTTGGGATCACCAGTGTACTTGAGATGGCGATAAGCTCAAAAGATGACATTTTAGCCAAACCCTTCGATCCACCGGTATTTTTAAACCTCCATATTGCATGGAAAAAGCAGCGCCCCGTCAGCCAAGCAGACCGCGCATTTGTCGATTTTTTAATGTCAAATCGCTAACCCAAACCAGCAAATACAAAAAGGGCTGATATCAATATCAGCCCTTCTCTCTTACCATTAAACCTTCCGATTTTCTCTGAGGGTTTAGCCTTGTTTACGACGACCAAAAGCAAAAGGTAGCAACAACAAGCTTAACCAACCTAAGGCACCACCATCATCTTTCTTGGCTGGTGTTTCAGTCACAGATACAGACACAACACTTGAATCTTTATTGCCGTGGTTATCAGATACTGTCAGTTGGAATGAAACAGTCTGAGCAGAGCCACTCACGTTTGGTGCAACGAGATTAAGCTTGGCCGCATTAGCGTCAAAGTTAAAGCTGGCGCCCCCTAACTGAGTCCATTTGTAGGTCAAAGGATCATTGTTGGCATCCGACGACTTGCTCGCATCGATGAACAAAGGTTTACCTTCTTGGACAGTGGCAGGAGCTTCAATCACAGCGACTGGCGCCACTTCTGGAACATCAAATTGATACTCCTGCTTCAAGATTTCAGCCGAGTCGTTATTCACTTTGTTGGTCAATGCCACTATGTTGCCTTGACTCGCCTTACGTGGCACTAAGTCAAATGTGACATCTAATGCCGCAGCAGCAGAAGCCATTTCGATAGTCCAAGTGATCTTATTGCCCACTTGCGCACCTTGATGGCTGATATTAGCCACTTCGTGACCTTCTGGTAATAACGCCTCTAGGGTGTAAACACGGGTTTCTTGCGTTTTGTTCGCTTCGATACGTGTCTTCATCACTTTAGCGGTGCCAGGTGTTAATTCACCAGAAACAGTACTGCCTAGAGGGGGTAATACGTCATCACTGACGCGCTCAAATACGACCGGAATTTTAACAGGTGCGACTTTGTCATCAGTGGTGGTCAGCGTCAGCATAGCGATGCCAGCATCTCCCACTAGCATCGCTTGTTTCCATGCTAAGTTGACATTGAAATCTTTATGATCACCCGTAAGATTTGCAGTTAAGTTATCACCCGCTTCATCGTATAAGGTTACTTGTTTTAAACTAAAGGCATCATCCGCATCGGCTGCAGATGCCTGATAGTTTTGTACAACGACAATATACTCGCCCTTCACTGGATTCTTAATAGATACACTTTCCTTTGAACCCTCGAAAGCAGAAGATGCAGCAATTGAAAGCTTGCTACCATCTTTCTTATCGAGTATCACAAACATGTCTAAGTCAGGAGAGGTTGTATTACCGATTGATGCATTGAAATATAAAGCTTTGTCTTCAACGTTAAAGCTAAATACTTTTACGCCATCGGCCAAATCATCAAATGCACTACCGGTATTTGAATCCTGTTTCACACTTGATTCATAAGTAGCGCTTAACTTAAGTGCAGTCACTGTCGCCGCAACACCCGGTAGATCAATCGCTTTCAAGTGCGCCAAATTACGTTCATCTGCATCACGTGAGGCTGAAACATTAACCAAAGCAGGTAAATCGCGTTTAGCTATCTTAGCTACGATCGGCATATTAGCCGTTGGGAAAGTATCGGACGTTAATACTAAGTTACCAAAGCCCCAACTTGCACCGACGTCAGTCACATCCGCAGTCACTGTAATCGTTTGGCTTTCACCTTTTTTGAGATTAAAGCTTTCTGGCGTCACAGTTAACGCGAATTTATCCGTTGCGGAAACGCCTTTTGCAGTCCAGCTACCATCAGCCGTTGCAGTGACAGTACGTGTCCAAGTACAAGTATCGATACAACGTGAATCAGCCATGCTTGGAATGTTTAGCTTACGTGGATCGCCACCTGTCGAAGGATTAGCAATCTCGTAGTTTAAGGCACTTTCATCCATCACTAAGCCCGTTTTTGCCGCTAAATCAACACGAATACGACCAGCTCCCACGTCAAACGGATCTGCAACGGTTTTACCATCGGCTTTTTTCATGACTTGGGCTGTCGTTGCCGTCATCATTAGCGCAGAACGAATGTTGTCTGGCGTCCAATCCTTATGCAGTGATTTAAGTAACGCACCTGCCCCCGCAACGTGAGGACTCGCCATTGAAGTACCTGACATCAAAGTGAAATCAGCAGGATCTGTCCCTGTTTCATCATGGCCAAACTGTTGGTCGGAATAAGCTGCGTAGATGTCACTGCCCGGTGCAGCGACATAGGGTACAAGTACATCGTTAGTCAGGTTAGGTCCAATCAATGAACTGGCAGATAAAACATCCGCTTCTTTACTGGCAACTTTAGGGGTTGGAGACAGCGTGATTTCAAGAGCAGGATTTGCCGCCATAGCAGCAATCAATTCTAAGCCATCAATATCACCAATAAATACCGCTGGAATATTCAATTTATCCAGCCCCGACATAGTCAGACGCGCATTATTTTCACCATCTCTATTGAAAACAATCACACCCTTAGCGCCAGCGGCCATTGCTGCGGCCACTTTGATATCGAATGAGCAAACACCGCGTCTTAAAACGGCGATCTTGTCTTTAAAGGCATCTGCTGGGAACGGTTTACAGGCTTCAAAATTGGTCGCATCGATTGCGCCAGCATAAAGGGGAACACCTTTGAGCACTTCAGTTTGAACCGGACCAGAACCAGCAGTGTAATGATAGTTTTTACCATTAAATTCCACGGCGCGTACTATGTCACGGTTATGAGTCGAGTTAGCGACCGAAGTATACCAAGGTGCATTTTTAGGCGTAGAGTAAGGTGTTTGATTAATCGCAGGGCTCGTGCTTGTCGCGGCACGTGTGTTACCCGCAGCCACTGCAGCAAAAATCCCCGCATTACGCGCGGCTAAAAAGCCTTGTTCCGTCGCACTATTCCACGGGTTTCCACCGCCACTGATAGAAAAGTTAAGCACATCGACGCCATCTTTAATCGCATCATCTAAGGCTTTTAAAATCGGTGCGGTCGGGCAGCCAGAATAAGTGTCGCCCGCATTACCCGGATTACAAATTTGATAAGCTATAATGTTTGCATGTGGTGCAACACCTGAGATTTGTTTAAATTCAAGGCCTGTCGCAATGCCATCGCTTTCTAACTTACCTGTTTCACCTTGCACATAAGGCACATTCACTAGGATGTTACCTGCTGCGGTACTCGCAACGTGAGTACCATGCCCACCGTAATCCTCACCATTTTTAGCTGGAGGGGTGTCACCAAACACTTTTGCATCGTCGTAGTTATTTGTTATCTCAGAGTAACTGCGAACTCCAATCAACTTGTCATTACACATGCTCGCGAAATCAGTTTTACAATCACCAATATAGATACCTTGACCTAATGGGTTTGTGTGGTCATAGCCATCTTGGCCAACATCGGCGAATGAAGCATGATCTGAGTTAATACCTGAGTCGATAATACCGACGATCACGCCTTCCCCCATGGCTTTCGTGCCCGTCGCGCTGCCATCCCATACATTAGGAGAACCGATAAGCGCTTGACTGACATCGGTTTCCATTTGCTCCATACGCTCGCGCTCAACAAACGCAACCTCAGGTAACTCAGCCATTTTCTTCGCTTGAGCTTGAGTCATGCGAACCGCCATACCGTTTAACGCATACTGATATGTCGTTAATGGTTGCAGATTAGTGCCAATAGCCGCACTCGCGTTAGCTAAAAATCGGTTCTGTTTTACTTTCAAATAACTAACATAACTTTTGACTTCAGCTTTAGAAGCATCAAGTTTACCGTTCACAGCAACTTTTGAAGTACCGTTTACCTGCACTCTTTGTGAACTAGTCGCTTTCAATCCTGGAATAGTTCCTTGGTAATTAGCAACCGAACTATCGCGTAAACGAACGATATAAGTATATTCACCCTCACCTAAATCTGCTTCTGGTACAAACTTAACCTCAGCTCCGGCAGCGTTACCGCGTAATGAAGTGACTTGTAATTCACTTGGAATATCTAACTGCAAGGTTTCACCCGTAGGTGATAATACGGTTTGTGCATTTGCCGCCGACGATAACAGTGCCATAGACACTGCTAATGCTATTTTAGTTTTCATTGTGACTTCCCTAATTCTTATAAGTTGTATGATTTATAAAACTCAGGTTTGGGTGGCATGAAAACGCTGCGGCAACCAAAAACATCACCCGTAACTGACATTTTTTATGAATAACCATTCAATTTACTGTGATGATGATCACTGAGTTTTATCGCGATAATTTGTAACACGTGATGATACAAATTAAAACAGTAAGTTAACAGAACGTAATTCAGTAAATGATGAACAAGCTCATACCTTGTTAAAATAAATCCATAGAACCTTTATCAGACTATTTTATGTCCCAACGATAAGTCGTAGTATAAAAATCGATAAAAACAAATAATAAACATTAAATCATATATTTAAACTTAACCTTTAAGTGTCAGCTCAAAAATACTCTTAGGTTAAACAGAATGAATACCCGTAAATAAATATTCTTTTTTATAAATATCATTAGTTACAAAATAAACGCAAAAGATCTTTTACGAAACAACAAACAACAAAAATCACATCATTAATTTAACAAAATATATACATATTGTATTTGTATGATATTTTACAAAATGATACCCCTTATAAAAATTAACTAACTTATGCATTAATATTCTTAATCCTGTATAGAGCAAGTTAATACTTAATCTCACATTTACAGCATAGCAAGCGGATTATTGACCACAAAAAAGCCCTTTCAATATAGAATTGAAAGGGCTAAATCTTCATCAATATAAAAACAATATTATTGCAGTTGTGGCCAGTGGTTAATTAGCCATCACCGCCTTCATTAACACTTCTGTCGTGAACTTATCATTATTGATAACTGGGAACCTGTCATAGGTTTGGAAGATCACTTGGTCTTGAAACTTAATCATCGCCACTACGCCATATTGGATACTTTTATCGATCGATTTAGCGGGCAATGTAAATTTAAATGGCACAGGTGCTCTGGCGATATTGAAGGTTTTTTGTGCGACGATGACACCTGGAGTATTCAAATCAATAATGGCAATAATGATTTGGCAGCCTTGAGGTAATGGGATCTTCTCTAGATAGCCAGCTGCGCCATTGATGATAATCGGTTGATCAGGTGTTACAGTCACGCAGCCATTGAGCAAGACAGCCATGAGAGAGAACAATATAAACGATTTTATTTTCAGATACATACTAACGTCCTTTTACCATGCGTATCAGGCCTTCTTGGGTAGAAGAAGCCACTAACTCGCCTTGTTGATTGAAAAACTGCCCTCTGACGTAACCTCTGCCACCGCTAGCATTAGGGCTATCGATACTGTAAAGCAACCACTCTCCCATATTAATCGGACGGTGGAACCACATCGCATGGTCGATCGTCGCCATTCGTACCCCAGGACTTAAGAAGGATACACCGTGGGGCTGAGCTGCCGTGACTAAAAAGTTAAAGTCTGAGGCATAGGCGAGTAAATATTCATGGATATGGGCATCATTTGGCATAGGACCATTAGCCCTCATCCAAACATAACGGTACGGCTCGGTTTCTTTAGGCGCAAAAGGGTGCAGTGGATTGACCAATCGCATCTCAATTGGCGCATCGGCCATAAACTTTTCAAGTATGCTCGGCGGTACTTTATCCCGCATCGTCAGCGCCAATTCCTGCTGATTCAACAAACCTTCAGGTCCGGGCACTTGCGGCATAGCGGCTTGATGACTAAAGCCTTCCTCAGGTTCTTGGAAGGAGCAGGTCATATGAAAAATAGGGCGACCTTTTTGAATAGCACTAACCCGACGAGCGCTAAAACTACCGCCATCACGCATATTTTCTACTTCATAAACAATCGGCAACTTCTCGTCACCTGCACGTAAAAAGTAGGAGTGTAATGAATGGATCTTACGCTCAGCAGCTACAGTCTGTTTTGCTGCGCTCAGTGCTTGGCCCATCACTTGACCACCAAACACATGCCCAAAACCCAGATCTTGGCTTTGACCACGAAAGAGGCCAATTTCAATTTGCTCAAGGGAAAGTAATGATAAAAGATCGTCTAATACCTGACTCATGGGATCCTACTGCGTAATTAGCAATTAATCTTAAAGGGTAACTCAGTTAGCCTTAAGCTGACCAGTCTTCTATCGATTATTCACAATCAAATCATCACTCCAACGGTGAGGAATTAAACGAGGCACGCAGGAGTGTCTATGTTATTTATTGTGGTTAGCATTTACGGCTTTATTGAGCCACTTACTGCATTTAAATCGCTGTAGATGCAGGCTTAGTTCAAATACAAGCATGATGAATCAATCGATTTTAATGTGATGTTCTAGCGCACTTAACTTAGACCAAGACAAAACCTTATCCTCTCCACAGGAGTGCAAAGTCACGGGGAAGGATTGGTGTAACTGTGGCCACTGCTGCGCGAGGTTATCTGGCGTAAAAAGACCTTCATTAAAATACATAGGCTGAAACTCGACAAACATGCCGTGGCTAACACTGCCCGCTCCGGCGAGTAGATGTTGACCATTTGGCGCCTGTTCACTCACCAAGAAAGCCGTAGTCGCCGTTAATGATTCAAAGGAAAATAGCGGCTGAATCGCACTCGCTAAATGTTTGGCCGTCATCGCAGTTACAGCCTGAGGGCATAAACTATTGACTCGAATATTATGAATTTCACCTTCTAATGATAAGCTATTCACCATGCCAACCAGCGCCATCTTGCTCGCACTAAAACCAACTTGATGCAAGTCACCGAACAAGGCCGAGGCTCCCGTTGTCATCATTATCCGGCCAAAATGCTGTTGTTGCATATAAGGCCAAACAGCTTGAGTGAGATAAAAGCTGCCATTGAGATCGACATCCAATTGCCGTTGCCACTGCTCAAGTTTAATGTGCTCAAAGGGACAAGCACCATAAACGCCCGCGTTATTAATCAAGATATCAATGCGATGCCAGCGTAGGATCACCTCTTCAATCATGCTATTCACTTCATTTCGCTGACTCACATCAAGCACAAAATAAATGCAATCTCCACCAAGTTTAATAATGCTGCAATAGGTCTGCATTAATTCTAAATTGGCTTGGCTCGTCTGAGCGCCGTCGGTGGAAATTGACTCATAAGACGATAACGGCTGGTCGACAAGTATCACTTTTGCCCCCCGTTCAGCCAACATGATGGCATACGCTCGACCTAACCCAGCCGCAGCCCCAGTGACTAATGCCACCTTATTGTCAAAACGCATCCAAATATGTCCTTATCGGCATTGTTGTAGCGGCAAAAAATAACGAGCATAGGGTAACAACCGCCTATGCTATCTACTAAACAGAGTATTTAGCGTTACGCCTATGTCATGGACAGCACAAAGCCTCCATCAACATTAACTATGGAAACACAGACTTTTTTGATTTTCTTTGAACTTAACGACAAATCTCATCCTGCATCAGTGAACATATGTGCGCCAATTCAAACTCTGTTAAATGCGTTTATTAGATAGTGCTCACTTTCGTGTTAAATCTTGTTATGCTATGCGCTAATTGAGCCCTTGCTCGGTACCATTTCCATTTACCAATAACGACTGGACGCCATGAATCCTTGGATTTTAGCAATAAGACCCCGTACGCTACCCGCGGCCATAGGTCCCCTACTGATAGGCAACATTCTCGCCCTGCATCTTGAGAGTTACAGCTGGTTAATCGCTGCCACTTCAATGTTGTGTGCTGTCTTATTACAAATCGCCGTCAACCTCGCTAACGACTATTTTGATTTTAAAAACGGCATAGATACAGACGAGCGCTTAGGGCCCGTTCGCGTGAC
The DNA here is from genome assembly GCF_019345515.1 of Shewanella sp. NKUCC06_TVS. Lineage (NCBI taxonomy): Bacteria > Pseudomonadati > Pseudomonadota > Gammaproteobacteria > Alteromonadales > Shewanellaceae > Shewanella > Shewanella sp. NKUCC06_TVS. The sequence goes on from NZ_JAHKQX010000006.1 coordinate 18,477, forward strand.
TCAAAGTGGTTTAATTTCACCAACAAGCGTTCGCAATGCCATGATATTTTGTCTCTTAATGGCGCTTGCCGTGGGATCATATCTGATTTGGCACGGAGGCTGGCCTATCGCCATTCTCGCCGCAGCCGCTATTTTAGGTGCTCTTGGCTACAGTGGTGGCCCCTATCCCCTCGCCTCCCATGGGCTCGGTGAAGTCGCGGCATTTGTCTTTTTTGGCTTAGTTGCAGTGGTGGGCAGTTATTATTTGCAGGCGGGCGATACGACTATTAATGCTTGGTTATTAGGTTGTGCGATTGGCTTATTCAACGCTGCGATTATGTTGGTGAATAACACTCGCGATATCCGTACCGACACCCAAGCGGGCAAGCATACTCTAGCGGTACGTATTGGCGAAGCTCAGGCAAAAGTGCTTTATCAAGCTTTAATCTATTTGCCCTTTGGCTTAGTCATCGCTGGCTTTTTATTCGGTATTTTACCCGGCTTACCAGTACTACTTGCGGGATTATCTCTGCTTATTGCCCGCAAACTCAGTAGCGATTTTTATGCGGTTTCTGGTGAAGCCTTAAATCCGTTACTCGGCCGTACAGCTAAGTTAACCATGATTTTCAGTACCTTGTTTAGCGTGGGTTTAGTTTTTACCGCATGAGAGTAAAACCATTAAGCTAGGACAAACGATCCTGAATAAAAAAGGTTCATATCTTCGATAGATACGAACCTTTTTTATTGGCCGCTGCACGACTTCAATTTGGCTTATTATCGACGAGGGCAATCCTCCCCCCATTTATTGCCAGATATAACCAGAGATCAGCGTGTTTAACAAAATACCATTAAAGTTGCGTTCGGCATGGGATGAACCATTATGGCCTGCACCAAAACACACATGTAGCGGTAATAAATGTTCTTCCCGCGGATGACTAAAACGCGCTTCAGGGGCTGATTGCCAATGAGTTAACGCTGTTTTTACCTCGGCAGAACTAACACTTGCCGTTAAAGTTTGCGTCAACCAATAATCAAATTCTGCACTGCGGCTTTGCACTGTGAGATCGCTTGAGAAAAATGCCCGCATATTGTGAAACGACATGCCAGACCCCACGATCAACACCCCTTGGTCCCGCAGCGGCGCTAAAGCCTCCCCAATCGCTATATGGGTTTTAGGATCGAGGCTGTGGACTAACGACATCTGCATCACGGGAATATTCGCCTCAGGATACATCAACTTAAGTGGTACAAAGGTACCGTGATCAAATGCGCGTTCACTATCTAAGCGGGCGGCGATGCCCTTATCCGCTAGCATATTCGCAATCTGTGCGGCTAATTCTGGCTCACCGGGTGCAGGATATGTCAGCTGATAAGCCTCAGGTGGAAATCCATAGTAATCATACAAAATACTTGGCTTTGGGCTACTCGACAAAGTCACCACAGATTCTTCCCAATGGGCAGTGATCAACACAATCGCCTTCGGAGTTGGCATTGGCGCTGTTACTGAAGTTAAAAATGCACGCAACTCCCTGTGATTAACATCATTGAGCAAAGGCATAGGGCCACCACCATGGGGCACAAATAGCACTGGCATACGACTCGCGTTAACTTGCATCATAATCCTCTCGTGTTGATTAACTTATATCTGTACTACTGGCTTTAAACTCAGCATTTCTCGCTTAACTCACTGTTCTACATAACACTTCAATGCACGCTTAAAATGCGGAGCGATTCAGCACCAACTGCCGCTGAAATTGCACTAAACGCTCAATAATTTCATCCAGTTTGATAACCAGAAAGAGTCCTGCCGATAAGCTCAATGCCGGCAGTGCATTAATCGGCGCTTCATAGTTAAAGTGGAAATAAATCGCCCCCAGCATAATCGCCAGTAAACCGCTCGCCGATAGCACTCGGTAGTCACGTAGACACAATCCAAGGGCGCCAATCACTTCCATCAAACCAATAAAATAGCCAAATCCGGTGGGAAGATTCATTAATGTGAACGGAACATGGAACATAGACATGCCAAATAACTTGGCAAATCCCGAGATGAAAAACACTATGATCATCGCCAATGTGACGGTTGCAGCGGCGCGATTGAGTGTATTGGCACAAAGGAATAACTTCTGTGTATCAACCTCTAAGCCATTGATACTTGAACCCTTGGTATCACATAAGTTTGAAAATCGCATCGCACACACCCCATTAAACGTGATATTGCCGTCAGTCTTGGGTATAAATTCGCAGACGACTAGTGAGAATGGAATCGATTATGAGCCGATAAAAGATAAATAAATATGGAATAAAATCTAATATCTCATAAACTAATAATTTATAACTTGCGAGCAATCCTTGTGACCTTAGACCAACTGCTGATGTTTAAAACCGTAGCTGAGGCGGGCTCACTCAAAGCTGCCAGTGACAAGTTACATAAAACCCAACCCGCCATTAGCCAAAGTATCAAACAGTTAGAATCCCAACTCGATCTTATCCTGTTTAATCGCGAAGGTTATCGACTCGCCATCACTGAGCAAGGTCGAAAACTGCTGCAACATACCCTGCGGGTACTGAATGAAGCGCAAGAAATGAAGCAAGTAGCGAAGCATTTAGCCAAAGGTAACGAAGCAAGCATCACCTTAGCTTTTGAAGCCTCCTTTAATCTCGCTCGAATTTTGCCGATTTTAGAGCTGACTCAAAATGAGTTTCCCTATACCCAAATTATTCTCAAACAAGAGTTTTTAACTGGTGCGCTCGAAGCGCTGAATCAAGATAAAGCCGAAATCATCATCTCCGCAGGCGGAATAGAACCCATACGTTCGAGCCATTTAGAATTAGCCTATTTATTTTCCGGTAGCCTTCTCGATGTTGCCGCGCCGCGCATGCTTGAGCGTCATCCGACACTGACCTACGCACGAGAGCTCGTTAATGAATACCAAATCGTGATCCAAGATACGGGCTCAGGCACTGCGAATATTGAGTTTGGGGTACAGGCGGGGCAACGACGTTGGTATGTTAATGATTTTTATACCAAGAAAATGCTTATTCAAAGTGGTATGGGCTGGGGCAAGCTGCCGCACTATATGATTGAAGATTCACTCAAACAAGGCGCATTGATTGCATTGGATCTACGCGAAAGGCAAAACAATATTCAACTCGATTACTATGTGATGCGAAAACCCCACTCACCTTTAGGCCCCGTCGCCCAAGCACTCTGGCAAAAGCTGATCGCCTTTGCTACTGATGAACTTGCATAATTAAAAAGTAAAAAGGGCCAACAGGCCCTTTTAAATCAAACAAAAACTACTGTATTTCTTGTTTGGCAATGGCACGATCTAACTTAGCTCGTTCAACTTCGGGTGACGCCTTAATCGCGTTCACTAAGCTGATGAGATCTGTGCCTTCTTCAGCGGCTAACAAGAGTAAATTACTCTTGTTCTGCCAATCCACTTTCAGGCCATGAGCTTTTGCAAAATCCGCAGCAGAAACACCAGGTTTGAGCTTAACAACCAATTTTCCTGTCATTTCTGCAAATGGCTTACCAGACTGAGTCACCACTTTTTGCCCTTTCGTCAACTGTTTTGCTTCTTTCACCACGCCAGCGTCAGTTTTGACAAAATATTGGCTGTCTAAGTTCAAGAATTGCGCTCGGCTCATAGTAACCTCTTTTACTTCTTCCTGAGGTTTATCCAAATCGATTTTGTCATGTGCCATAGCTTGTGCAGATAACATAAGAGCAACTGCAACTAATGATAGATTCAATGCTTTCATTTAATACTCCTTAAGATGCAGACTTGGCAGCGTGGCCATGGAAACGAATTGACCAACCTTTCAATTTACCATCAGCTTCGTTAGCAATAGAAATAGGAGTACGGCCTTTATCAAATTGAATAAACGAGTAGTCCCCGCTATTTACATCGATAAGCTTGATGGTCCATTCCCCCTTTGATGATTCACCATAGAAAGCATTAGACAGCATAGGCGTCGCATCGAAACCTGTTACTAAATCTTCTGGGTTGGTTTTATCCATGACACCTTGATATACCAAACCATTATAAGGCGTCATTAACACACTTTTAGTTCCTGCTGGAGATATTAGCTCAACAGCCAGATCCGGTAGGCGTAAGTGATCTGCCGTTAACTCGATTTGTACAGCTTCAATCACTAAATCATCCGCCACCACTTGAGTATCACTGACACCATTGACGTCCGCATCAGGAATCGTTTTTGCCAATTCTTGACTTGCTTGCCATTCAGTTACCACGTATTCACCTAAATCCTCAGCATAGGATTTAGCCAGTTTTACCGCTTCGCTGACGTTAACACGGCCAAAACCATAAAAATTATGGAATGAATAACCCGCAGCATTTTGTTGCCATCCCGGAATAGCAGCATATTCTGGAGCACCTTCACCCTGACCAATAGTAACGGTTTTAGCCGCAATATCAGCTTTCACTTTGGTTGAAGTTTTGGCTAGAACATGACGTATATCGCGCCAAGTCAAATCTGGATTTGCACTCATGATCACAGCGACTGCACCTGAAGTATTTGGTGCCGCGGATGAGGTACCGTTCATCGTTGAAGTGTAATCACAATTTGAGTTTAAAGGATGTAACCCACCGTGGAACGGCGTGCTTGGACGATCTTCTGCAATCGCTGAACCACTCTTACACCCCATAAAATCCGTTGTTACAATCGCAGGATCATCACCCCCATCTTCACCACCGGGGGCTGTTACAAAAATATTCGAGCCCACAGATGAATAGCTAGAGAGTTCACCATTAGCATTAATCGCGCTAACGACTAAGTTATAAATGTTAGCATTGTCAGAGGACATGTTGGAATTATGGAAAGGTAAACCATGGTTAGCCGGATTTTCCGCCGTTGCCGTGAAGTAATCTCCCGGTATCCAAAAAGTATTCCAACGGTAGTATTTATAACCATTACCTGCCGATTTAACGAAGATACTGCCTTTACCATCGAAGCTTTGAGTTGCAATATCTTGATAAACTTCGGTTTCATCTTCATTAAATTTATCGGGAAATGGCACACTGTAACCATAGCTTTGGTTAAAGACACGCGCACTGTCGCTGTAGGCACTGGCACCATGTGATTTTGTAAAGTTTTCAAATGTTTGAACATTTTTAACTTTGCCTGTTGGGTCAGAATCTAAGAAGTTGAAACCAATCAATTTTGCCTTAGGCGCCACACCGCGACCACCGATACCATTCCAACCTTCGGCTGCAATAATCCCACCTACTGCAGTACCATGAGCAGCATCAGCAGAACCGGAGAAAGGTGTAGGGTCAACAGTACCAGTAATTAAATTGTATGAGCCACCATTCACACTGTTGTTCATCAGATCTGGATGAGCAATTTCTAAGCCGCTATCCACCACTGCGACGATCACGCCTTGTCCCATAAATTGGTCTGAAATAGCACCACTCACATTCATATCTTCACCAGCGACACCACGGTTTAGCGCAAAAGCATTCTGTCCTGTATTTTTTAAATGCCACTGGTAAGCATATAATGGATCGCCATTTCTGATATGGATCGTTAAGCTGGCCTCTGCTTGATACTGACCGTCAGATACTTTAAATCTGACAACTTCAGTACCTTCACTCGCATCGGAAGAATAAGTGAATTCACCAGTATTCTTATTAACTAGAGTAAAAGTACCTAGTTTTAAATCAGTAGGATCAACTAAAGAGTAAGTCAAACCACCTTCGACATCTGTCGCATCTAATTTGCCGGTGAATAATAGAGACTGCGACACATCAATGGTCATATCGACAGTTGTTGGTGCTGTGTTGACCTTAGCAACTGGCTCAGGAGCCTTTTTGTCACTTCCACAAGCCGTCAATAAGGCGGCCGTGATGCTTAATGCAACAATGGACATACGCATGGATAGACATTCCTTCTTGTCATTACATTTTATTATTTAATATTGGATAACTAGGATTTACTCGTTATTTATCCGCATTAAATACTGTTATTTTAATTATTATTGAACACCAAAAACCAACATTAGCATTTATTGGTGATACATCTTTTAACATATGAATAATGAGAATGAAAACGACAATAAACAGAACGGTAGATTGAATATATATCTCCTAGCTATAAACCCAATAAAAATAGACATACTAAATTTAGTTTAACCTTTAAATCACAAGAAAATTAACCAATAAAATCATTAGACTAAATGTAATTTCAAGGGATTACAATTAATAATACATCTGTTTGATTATATTTTAAAATTTAAAATATATTGTTACACTTTCATAAAAAATAAACATAAAACATGACGTACCAATTTAACCTCAAACAAATGGTTACACTTTAACAAGAGATAGAAATAACAACATGACGTACCGATTTAAATCTAATAAAATTCTGAATATCTTATAAATACATAACGAATTTAAATATTGAGTAGCAATTCAAACTATAAAAAACATTAAAGCGTATTGAAATTAAATATTAAAAATGAACCGCTGAAAAACCATATATGCAGAAAATTAAAACCACAGACATGATCTTACTAACTATTAAATCTAATTAAGAATGTAACTCTAGGGATAAGGTCCGTCGCGAAAAAATAATAAAAAAGTCATAACTATTATCTTTGGAGATAATGAGTTAATTTTCAGTTCAAATCGATGTAGATCGGGCATAAAAAAACCCTCAATTATGAGGGCTTTTTTATAATATTACGTACGAATTTTCACATTCACTAAACCTTAGCCAAGGTGCGCTCTTTGGCGCTCCAATCTAAGTGATATTTCTCGCCAGCTGGGGTATCGATACGCTCAAATGTATGGGAACCGAAAAAGTCACGCTGACCTTGGAGCAAGTTTGCCGGTAATGTTTCGCAGCGGTAACTGTCGTAATACGCCAGAGCCGAGCTAATACAAGGTGCTGGGATGCCTTGCATCACCGCAGTCGCGACTGCGGTACGCCATAGGCCTTGCTTTTCAGACAAGGCAGACGCAAAACTGTCCGCCATCAACAGATTGCTAAGATCAGATTTGTCTTCATAGGCTTGAGTGATTGATTGCAAGAAAGTCGCGCGAATAATACAACCCGCACGCCAAATTTTTGCAATTTCAGCAAAGTCTAACTGCCATTTTTGTTCATGAGCCGTCATCGCCATCAACTGGAAGCCTTGGGCATAACAACACACTTTCGCGCAATATAACGCGCTTTCAAGGGCTTCAATCAACAGTGCTTTTTGTGCATCATCGATAACAGGTGCATTTGGCCCAGCCAATTTCTGGCTAAGTTGTAGACGTAAGGATTTTTGGGTACTTACGGCGCGCGCATACACAGCTTCAGCAATCGTCGGCGCCGGACAGCCAATTTGTAAACTGCTCACGGCCGTCCACAAACCCGTGCCTTTTTGGCCCGCTTTATCTAAGATCATTTCCACCAGCGGTTTACCCGTTAATGGATCGGCCTGTTTTAATACTTCGGCACTGATCCCCATCAAATAGCTGTTTAAACTGCCTTTGTTCCAGCGTTCAAACACATCGCCGACTTCTGCAGCGCTCATACCTAAGCCGTCATGCAGCATTTGATACGCTTCGCAAATCAACTGCATATCAGCGTATTCGATACCGTTGTGCACCATTTTCACATAATGGCCAGCACCCGCGGGGCCAATATAAGTCGTGCATGGCTCGCCTTCTGTCACTGGATTACCCGGCTCGAAGCGTTCGATAGGTAGCCCAGTTTTGGCATCAACCTTAGCGGCAATCGCTTTCCAAATCGGCGCAACATGGTGCCATGCATCGATATCACCGCTAGGCATAAGTGAGGGGCCAAAACGCGCACCGACTTCGCCGCCAGAAACCGCCGAGCTGAAGAACACAAATTGCCCTTTGTATCGCGCTTCACGCTCAACAGTGTCAGTCCATAGGCTGTTACCTGTGTCGATGACAATATCGTCGGACTCAATTCCGGCAGAAATCAAAGCACTACAGACACCATCGACGGGCGCACCAGCAGGAACAGAAAGCACAAGAATACGGGGTTTTGTGAGACTGGCTAACATTTCGGTAAGATTAGCACAGCCAAGAATGCGAGATTCGAGTCCAGCACGTTCCTGTTTTTCTTGCTGTATAACACCATTAACTTTAACAGGATCGAGGTCAAACGCGCTGACGTGATATTGGTTATCTGCGATGTTTAGCGCAAGGTTTTTACCCATAACACCAAGGCCAATTACGCCGATATCATTAAGATTGCTGTGGTTTTGCATTATATTATTCCCACGGGTCACAGAGGTTAGAGCTAACCAATTTTGAGGGGTAATTATACCGATCTTTGTAACTTAATTACCAGAGACATACGATTGGCAATTTCGATTGTGCCGAAAGTACCAATCGTTTAGGTCTCATTTTATCTAGGGCGTGTTGACGTTTCAGGGTTGTTTTTGCAGCGAGTTGGCTGGCTTTTATGCAAGGCAAAGCCCGTGCAGTGTAGTTATTCTACATAAACGGGCGATAACGCAGCAGAAACGCCAGCCAAACGCTGCCCGAAGGGTTCGTCTGGCAAGCTCTTGCTCTTTGTCACTCGTCATTTGAGTAGAATAACTACACGTCACTCCTCGTTTCGTGATCACGAGCTTGCCAGTGCGAACAAAATTTAATCTCGAAACGTCAACACGCCCTAGTAGAACCGTCAATTAATGGGCAAGTTTAAGCCCTAAAACACCCAGTAATATCAATATCAAACTGGCGATTTTAAGTAAGCTAACGCCTTCTCCTAACAGGATAATCCCTGCAATTGCGGTGCCCATAGCGCCAATACCGACCCACACACCGTAAGCCGTACCGATTGGCAGTTGCTTAACCGCGAGTCCGAGTAGCAACACACTCACAGCCATCGACGCCACTGTAAAGATACTTGGCCAAAAACGCGTGAAACCTTCGGTATATTTAAGCCCTATAGCCCAACCAATTTCGAATAAACCCGCAAGGACTAATAAGAACCAACTCATAGTGAACTCCCATAAAGGGGTCGTCCCCATGTTAGATTAGGCGTATTTAGGGTCGTCCCTAAGCCATTTGATTACAGTAAAACTGTAGGTGATATAGCTGTACGTGATAACAGTACGTGATAGCTGTGCGTGATGAGCCTGCAAGACTAGCAAATTTGAGGTGGAAATTTCAATCTTTGATTTTGCCGAAATAAGAAATGCCATGCGCAAAAAGGCGATAGCAAGCTTGGTCAGTTTACTATCGCCTTAATATTTCAACTCTCTATAAGACCTTTACACTCTTTCTATAAAAGCCTTTACGCTCTATTTCTTACACTAAGGCATCGGCATAACCCATGCGAGTGAGCGCGGTACGCACTAACTCTAAGGTCTGTGGATCTTCTATGGTCGCTGGCGCAGTATATTGCTGATTATCGGCAATTTTTCGCATAGTACCGCGTAAAATTTTACCCGAGCGCGTTTTAGGTAATTTTTGAATCGCACTCACTAACCTAAAGGAGGCGACGGGACCAATTTCTTGGCGTACCAGGGTTATTAACTGTTTATGCAGCTCTTCATCACTGATCGTCACGCCTTTCTTGAGTACCACTAATCCGAGGGGGACTTGGCCCTTAAGCGCATCATCTACCCCAATTACCGCGGCTTCGGCCACATCAGGGTGTTGACATAACACTTCTTCGAAGCGCCCCGTCGATAGCCTGTGCCCCGCCACATTTATGATGTCATCGATACGACTCATAATGTAGAGATAACCATCTTCATCGGTATAACCCGCATCGCCAGTTAAGTAATAACCTGGATACATAGACAAGTAACTGTCTTGATAGCGTTGATCATTTTGCCACAATGTCGTTAAGGTTCCCGGCGGCAAAGGCAGCTTGATCACCACATTCCCCGAAGTATTGGGCGCAACTTGCTCACCCAATTCATCCACTACTTCAACCGCATAACCAGGCACAGGTAAAGCGGGTGAGCCCGGCTTAATGGCGACGGGCGCTGTGCCCATCAAATTTGCTGCGACAGGCCAGCCCGTTTCGGTTTGCCACCAGTGATCAATAACAGGTTTAGCGAGCTTAGTGTGTGCCCAAACTAAGGTATCGGGATCGCAACGTTCTCCAGCCAAAAACACATTTTTAAGACAAGCTAAATCAACACCTTGTAGATATTCACCATCAGGATCTTCACGCTTGATTGCGCGAATAGCCGTCGGCGCGGTGAAGAAACTTTTGACCTTATATTTGGCAATCGTGCGCCAAAATGCGCCGGGATCTGGCGTTCCTACAGGTTTGCCTTCATACATTAAGGTTGTAGCGCCCACCAGCAGCGGTCCGTACACAATGTAAGAATGACCTACAACCCAACCCACATCAGACGCAGCCCAAAACACATCACCCGCTTGAATATCGTAAATATGCTGCATCGACCAAGCCAGAGCCACGGCATGGCCACCATTATCGCGTACCACACCTTTAGGCTGACCCGTGGTGCCTGAGGTATAAAGCACATACAAGGGATCGGTAGCCTTAAGCGCGACACAGTCGGCCTTAGGTGCAGTTGCTAATGCGGCTTGCCAATCTAAGTCACGGCCCTCAAGCAAATCGGCCTGATACTGGCTACGATTCAAAATTAGGCAGTGATCAACCTGATGCACTGACTGAGCTAACGCTTTATCTAACAGAGGCTTGTAAGGGATCACACCCGAAGGCTCAATGCCGCAAGATGCCGACAAAACCAATTTAGGCTTAGCATCGTTAATCCGAGTCGCGAGTTCATTGGCGGCAAAACCACCAAAAACCACCGAATGAATCGCACCTATGCGGGCACAGGCCAGCATAGCGAAGGCGGTTTCCGGCACCATAGGCATATAAATCACCACACGGTCGCCCTTCCCTATACCAATAGATTGCATAAAGCCCGCGAGTCGGCTCACTTGAGCCTGTAACTCCCCGTAGCTAATGCCGTATTCAGTATCAGTAACAGGACTCACATACTGGATAGCCACTTGGTCACCGCGTCCGGCCAACACATGGCGATCAACGGCGTTATAACAAGTGTTCATCTCACCATCGGCGAACCAGTGATAAAACGGTGCCTGCGATTCATCGAGCACCGTTTGCGCCGGTTTAATCCAATCGAGCGTCTTCGCCGCTTCTCCCCAGAATTCGGCTTTATTAAGCAAGGATGCTTGGTGCAACGCTTGATGTTTTTGTTGGTTCTGTTTTTGATTTGTGGCTTGCGCTACAGATGCATTTTGCTGTTCGGTCAACATATGTCCTCCAATCAGGACTGCGACTCACATCGTCAGCCGCAATAACTACCCCTTCCTGCTTCTATTATTAGCAAGGAGGTCTAAAGCCCACTATTAGACGTTAGCCTATAACCAGAAGATATTTGTGGTTTTATGTGAGAACACTAATTTAAAGCACACGTTTTAATCTCGCTGCACAGGCTTATGGCAATTGGGATTGACACTTTTTTGCCAACAGAATAAAAGCCAAAATCTTTACCTTTACGTAAACTTCATATATCTTGCTTAAAACTGATTATTTAGGGTGCATGAATGAGCGCAACGAACACACCACAAACGACTTACTCGATCAGTGATCTCTCAAAAGAGTTTGATATCACTACTCGTAGTATTCGTTTTTACGAAGACCAAGGTTTGCTTAAACCTAAACGCCGCGGCCAAACCCGTATTTATAGCCTCAAAGACAGGGTGCGTCTCAAGCTCATTCTTCGCGGTAAACGCTTGGGCTTTTCTTTGGCAGAAACCCGTCGTTTGTTCGAATTATACGATGCCGACAAGAGCAGCACTTCACAACTCAATACCATGCTGGCGCTAGTGGAAGAAAAGAAGTCCGCACTACAACAGCAAATGGACGACATCAAAGTCGTATTGATGGAACTCAATTCCGCCGAGCAGCAGTGCCGTTTAGCCTTAGAAGATAACAAAACGGCAAAAGCCTAAATCCCCGTTGACACAAAATCAAATCAATTTGATGGCGATAACGACTACGGATTTAAGTACAAGATTTAAAAGACTCAAGCACCTAAAAATCATAAAAACTATAACAATCTGAAATTAGAACATCTGAAAGGACACAAGCAATGAACTCTCTCTACACAAGTCTAAATTTTGGCCTAGGCGAAGACGTCGATATGCTGCGCGATGCAGTGCAGGATTTTGCCGCGAATGAAATCGCCCCAATTGCCGCGAAAGTGGATCACGACAATGCCTTTCCCAATGAACTTTGGCCTGTGCTTGGAGGAATGGGACTGCTCGGAGTAACGGTACCCGAAGAGTTCGGCGGCGCGAACATGGGCTACCTAGCCCACGTCGTCGCAATGGAAGAAATCTCCCGCGCATCAGCTTCTATCGGCCTAAGTTACGGCGCCCACTCAAACCTGTGTGTCAATCAAATCAACCGTAACGGTAATTCAGCGCAAAAAGCCAAGTACCTGCCAAAACTGGTGAGCGGTGAGCATATTGGCGCGCTGGCCATGAGTGAGCCAAACGCTGGTTCTGACGTGGTTTCGATGAAGCTACATGCCCGTAAAGAAGGCGACCGATTCATCTTAAACGGCAACAAAATGTGGATCACTAACGGTCCAGATGCACACACCTATGTCATTTACGCGAAAACCGACTTAACCAAAGGCGCACACGGTATTACCGCCTTTATCGTTGAACGTGATTCGAAAGGTTTTAGCCAAGCGCAAAAGCTCGACAAACTCGGCATGCGCGGCTCTAACACCTGCGAACTGGTGTTTGAAGATGTAGAAGTACCAGAAGAAAACATTTTAGGCGGCCTCAATAACGGCGTAAAAGTGCTGATGAGCGGCCTAGATTACGAGCGCGTCGTACTTTCTGGCGGCCCGCTAGGGATCATGAACGCCTGTATGGATATCGTTGTGCCTTACATCCATGAGCGTGAGCAATTTGGTAAATCGATTGGTGAATTCCAACTAGTGCAAGGCAAGTTAGCCGACATGTACACAGGTATGAATGCCGCCAAATCCTATGTTTATAACGTGGCAAAATCCTGCGATCGCGGTGAAACCACCCGTAAAGATGCTGCAGGCGCCATTCTTTATAGCGCAGAACTCGCCACCAAAATGGCACTGGATGCCATTCAACTGCTAGGCGGCAATGGCTATGTCAACGAATACGCCACTGGCCGCTTACTGCGTGATGCCAAGCTGTATGAAATCGGCGCCGGCACCTCAGAAATTCGCCGCATGCTGATTGGCCGCGAACTGTTCAATGAGTCGAAATAACGCGTGTTCAAATAATCTCTCACAAGTGAATGGGTAGCACCTCACTGTAACTTACAGTTTGCGCCACCCATTCGAGCAAGGTGATACCGAGTTTCCGCTTTATAAGGACAATCAAAGTGACGCAATTAAGCAGTCGTATCAACGCCCGTAGCGATGAATTTAAAGCAAAATCCGACGATATGGCCGCCCTAGTGGCCGATCTTAAAACTAAACTCAATAAAATCGAACTCGGCGGCGGCCCTGTGGCGCTAGAGCGTCATTTATCCCGCGGTAAATTGCTGCCACGTCAACGGGTTGAAAAGCTACTTGATGCAGGCTCACCCTTTTTAGAGCTATCGCAATTTGCGGCGTTTGAAGTTTATGACGAAGAAGTGCCCGCAGCGGGCATTATCGCTGGTATCGGCCGTGTGAGCGGTGTTGAGTGCATGATCATCGCCAACGACGCTACAGTTAAAGGCGGCACTTACTACCCGATTACCGTTAAAAAACACCTTCGCGCCCAAGATATTGCCAGCCGTTGTCACTTGCCTTGTATCTATTTAGTCGACTCAGGCGGCGCTAACCTGCCCCGCCAAGATGAAGTCTTCCCCGACCGCGACCATTTCGGCCGCATCTTTTACAATCAAGCGCAAATGTCCGCTAAGGGCATTCCCCAAATTGCAGTGGTGATGGGCTTATGTACCGCAGGCGGCGCCTATGTGCCGGCCATGGCGGATGAATCGATTATCGTAAAAGATCAAGGCACTATCTTCTTAGCCGGTCCGCCATTAGTGAAAGCGGCCACAGGTGAAGAAGTCAGCGCCGAAGAACTCGGCGGCGCCGAAGTGCACACTAAAATTTCCGGCGTAGCGGATCATTTAGCCCAAAACGATGAGCATGCGTTAGAGCTTGCACGCCGCGCGGTATCACGCCTGAATCATCAAAAAGAAATCAAATCACTCTTAAGTCCTGTCAAACCACCGAAGTTCGACATTAGCGAACTGTACGGCATTGTCGGCACCGACTTGAAAAAGCCCTTTGATGTTAAAGAAGTGATCGCCCGTATCGTCGATGATTCTGATTTTGATGAGTTTAAAGCCAACTATGGCGCAACCTTAGTATGCGGTTTTGCCCGTATTCACGGCTATCCTGTCGGCATTGTCGCCAACAACGGCATTCTTTTCTCTGAGTCGGCGCAAAAAGGCGCGCACTTTATCGAACTGTGCTGCCAGCGCAAAATTCCACTGCTGTTCCTGCAAAATATCACCGGCTTTATGGTGGGTAAAAAGTACGAACACGAAGGTATAGCCAAACACGGCGCTAAGATGGTGACCGCGGTTTCTTGTGCCAATGTACCTAAATTCACTGTGATTATTGGCGGCAGCTACGGCGCGGGTAACTACGGCATGTGTGGCCGTGCGTTCGAACCGACCATGATGTGGATGTGGCCTAACGCCCGTATTTCTGTGATGGGTGGCGAGCAAGCGGCTGGCGTTCTCGCCACAGTGCGCCGCGACGGTTTAGCCCGTAAAGGTGAAGAATGGTCGCTTGAGGATGAAAAAGCCTTTAAAGCGCCAATTGTCGCCCAGTACGATAAAGAAGGTCATCCGTATCATGCCAGCGCCCGTTTATGGGATGACGGCATTATTGACCCAGCGCAAACCCGCGATGTGGTCGGCCTTGCCCTATCGGCAGCATTAAATGCTCCTATCGAAGACACCCGCTTTGGTGTGTTCCGTATGTAAAAGGCACATGTGAAAAGCATATGTCACACAAGAAGATAGGAAAATAATAATGACAGACACATTAAACAGCGCTAGCGGTAAAAAGGATTTAAGCAACTTGCAGCACGTGAGTTACACGCTCAATAACGGTGTTGCCGAGTTAATCCTTAACCGTGCAGAAGTGCACAACGCCTTCGATGAAGTGATGATTAGCGAGATGATTAGCGTCCTTGGCTATTTTGCTGAGCACAAGGATTGCCAACTGCTGGTGCTTAAAGCGAACGGCAAAAACTTCAGCGCCGGCGCCGATCTCAATTGGATGCGCAAACAAGCCAAAATGGACTTTGAGCAAAATCTAAATGATGCCAAAGCCTTAGCAAAACTGATGCAAGATTTAGATACTTTTCCAAAACCCACCATTGCATTAGTGCAAGGCGCAGCCTTTGGCGGCGCACTGGGGTTAATCTGCACCTGCGATATCGCTATCGCCACAACACGCGCCAGTTTTTGCTTGAGCGAAGTGAAACTCGGATTAATTCCAGCGGTAATTAGCCCTTACGTTGCCCGCGCTATGGGTAATCGTGCATCGCGCCGCTACATGCTGACCGCCGAGCGTTTTAGTGCAGAAACCGCCCTTAAGCTAAATGTCATTCATGAGATCAGCGATGACTTAGACGCCGCCGCAACGCCTATGATTGACGCGTTGCTAGCCAATAGCCCGCAAGGCATGGCGTGGGTAAAAACACTGCTGTCGCATCTTGAAGACGGCGTGATAGACCAAAACACCATTGATTACACTAGCGAGCGTATTGCCCGCATTCGGGTATCGACCGAGGGCCAAGAGGGCTTAAACGCCTTTTTTGAGAAACGTCAGCCTAACTGGCAACAAGCACACTCAACGCCCTCCAAGCCCATGCAAAAGCCAAGTGATACCCAAGGAGCCCTTTGATGTTGACCAAGCACATGTTTACCAAACTATTGATTGCTAACCGCGGTGAAATCGCCTGTCGGATCATCAAAACGGCCCATGCCATGGGTGTTCGCACCGTTGCCCTATATTCCGATGCCGATAAAGAAGCGCGCCATGTCGCCATGGCCGACGAATCCTTCTATTTAGGCGGCAGCGCGCCGGCAGACTCCTATTTAAAGGGCGATTTGATTATCGATATCGCCAAAAAAGCGGGCGCACAAGCGATTCACCCAGGTTATGGTTTCTTGTCTGAAAATGCCGACTTTGCCCGTAAATGTGAAGCAGCAGGCATCGCCTTTGTTGGCCCAGGCAGTGATGCTATCGATGCCATGGGCAGCAAAAGCGCCGCTAAATCTATTATGACTGCGGCAAACGTGCCCTTAGTGCCGGGTTATCACGGCGATGACCAAACCGATGCGACCTTAAAAGCGGAGGCACTGAAAATCGGCTTCCCTATGCTGATTAAAGCGGCTTATGGCGGCGGCGGTAAAGGCATGCGTATCGTCGAGAATGAAGGGGAAATCATGGAAGCCGTAAACTCGGCACGCCGTGAAGCGGCCTCTTCTTTTGGTAACGATAAGTTATTGATGGAGCGTTATTTACGCCAACCGCGCCATGTCGAAGTGCAAGTGTTTGCCGACACCTTTGGCAACGCGATTTATTTATCGGATCGCGATTGCTCGATTCAACGTCGCCACCAAAAAGTGGTCGAAGAAGCGCCAGCCCCCGGTTTAAGCGATGCACTGCGTGCCCAAATGGGTGAAGCGGCCGTCGCGGCAGCCAAAGCCATCGATTATGTTGGCGCAGGGACTGTGGAGTTTCTGCTCGACACAGACAATAGCTTCTATTTTATGGAGATGAACACTCGTCTGCAGGTTGAGCATCCCGTCACCGAAATGGTCACAGGCCAAGACTTAGTAAAATGGCAGTTAATGGTCGCCAGTGGTCAGCCACTCCCCCTTAAGCAAGATGAAGTGCGTATTCACGGTCATTCTTTTGAAGTACGTATCTACGCCGAAGATCCGCAAAATGAGTTTTTACCCGCCAGCGGTAAGCTCAACTTTTTACGTGAACCCGAACAAAGCAAATACGTGCGTATCGATTCGGGCATTCGTGAAAACGATGTGATCAGTAACTTCTACGATCCTATGATTGCCAAGCTTATCGTCTGGGATGAATCGCGCCCGCGCGCCCTGCAACGTTTAGTGCATGCCTTAGAGTCGTATCAAATCAGCGGTCTTAAGCACAACATTGAGTTTTTAGCGAACATTGCCGAACACCCAGCGTTTGCCAATGCCGACTTTAGCACTGACTTTATTGGCCGTTATGGCGATACCTTAATTGGCACAGCTTCAAGCGAAGCTGACACTGCCCTTGCCTTTGCCGCGCTGTATCAAGTGCTTGCCCGTAAAGAAGCCGCCAAAGCGCAAGCTGTCAACAGCGCCGATCCTTACTCGCCTTGGGGTCAAGTCAGCGGCTTTAGACTCAACAGCTGCAGCCAGCACAATATTGCCCTGCTCGATGATGCCCATGAATTGCAGCAGTTAGTGATGCTCGATTTAGGCGGCATGTATCAGCTACCGCTGCACGGACAAGATTGGTTGCTAAATGGCGAGCTGAAACAAGATTTACTGCTCGCAGAAATCAACGGCCATAAGAGTAAAGTGCCCGTTAGTGCCCAAGGTGATGACTTTACGCTGTTTTTATCCTCTGGCAGTTACCACTTTAAAGCGGTGCAAACACTCGTGGTCGAAGAACAAGCCAGCAATGCTGACAAGTTAAAAGCGCCCATGAACGGCACGGTAGTGACCCATTTAGTCGATATCGGCACACAAGTTAAAGCGGGCCAAGGTTTGCTGGTGATGGAAGCCATGAAGATGGAATACACCATCGAAGCCCCCTTTGACGGTATCGTCACTGAGTTCTACTTTAAGGCGGGCGAGCTAGTGACCGATGGCGCAACCTTGCTCAACGTTGAGCCGCTAAGTGAAGCGCCGCTCGTATCTGACGACGAGCCAACCGCGACTAAGGAAGCCTAAGATGTCTTTAGTCAATCTAAGCCAAGCAGCGGACGCCAAAGATAGGGTCAGCATCTTCGAGATGGGCGCGCGCGACGGCCTGCAAAACGAAGTCGCTGTGCCGACGGCAGCTAAAATCGCCTTGATTGAATCGCTGGCTGATGCAGGGCTTAAGCGCATCGAAGCGGGCAGCTTTGTATCACCTAAATGGGTGCCACAAATGGCCGATTCTGCCGATGTGCTCAAGCAAATACAGCGTCAAAGCGGCGTGGTGTATAGCGCGCTCACGCCCAACGTCAAAGGCTTTGAACTGGCACTGGATGCAAAAGCTTCCGAAGTAGCGATATTTGGCGCCGCCTCACAAAGCTTTAGTCAGCGCAATATAAACTGCTCGATAGAAGAGTCGATTGAACGCTTTATCCCTTTGATGGAATTAGCAAAAAAACACAATATTCCGGTGCGCGGCTATGTGTCCTGCGTGCTCGGCTGCCCCTACGAAGGTGAGATAGCGGTCAGTGAAGTGGCCCGCGTGTCTGAAATCCTTTACAAAATGGGCTGTTACGAAATATCGCTCGGTGACACTATCGGTATCGGCACGCCGCAAAAAGCCCGTAGAATGCTGCAGACTGTGGGTGAACGAGTGCCTATTGAGAAACTGGCGCTACACTTTCACGACACCTATGGCCAAGCATTAGCTAACATTTTGGCCTGCTTAGACTTAGGTGTGCGGGTGTTTGACTCCTCGGTTGCGGGTCTTGGCGGCTGCCCCTATGCCAAAGGCGCGTCGGGCAATCTTGCCACCGAAGACTTAGTGTATATGCTGCACGGCATGGGATTAGAGACAGGTATCGATCTCAACAAGCTAGCGTTGGCAGGGCAAGCTATCAGCACACAGCTGAATCGCAACAACGGCTCGAAAGTGGCCACGGCCCTGTTAGCAAAATAGAACAACAATAATTAACGACAACAACCGTTATTGAAAACGCGCGTTATTTCCCGCGCGTTTTATACAGCATAAAAGGACATCACAATGGCAGGACTCAATAAAGTCGTCAGCAGCTATGAAGAAGCGTTAAACGGCTTATCAAACGACATGACCATTATGGTCGGCGGCTTTGGCCTGTGCGGCATTCCCGAAGGCTTAATCAATCAAATGGTTAAGATGGGCGTTAACGGTTTAACGGCGATATCAAACAACGCTGGCGTTGACGACTTTGGCCTTGGCTTACTGTTAAAACATCGCCAAATCGCCACTATGATCGCCTCTTACGTGGGCGAAAACGCCACTTTCGAGCAACAAATGCTCTCTGGCGAACTGAACGTAATTTTAACGCCCCAAGGCACATTAGCGGAAAAAATCCGCGCAGGTGGCGCAGGCATTCCGGCTTTTTTCACTGCAACAGGTTACGGCACGCCGGTAGCTGATGGCAAAGAAACCCGCGAAATCAAAGGTCGCCATTACGTGTTAGAAGAGTCGCTGACCGCAGATTTTGCCTTAGTGCGCGCATGGAAAGCCGATACCATGGGTAATTTGGTGTTCCGTAAAACAGCCGCCAACTTTAACCCTATGATGGCGACCGCGGGCAAAATCACTGTAGTAGAAGCCGAGTTTATTGTTGAGCCAGGCGAGCTAGACCCAGATCATATCCACACGCCGGGCATCTATGTTGACCGCGTTATTCAAGGCACGTTCGAGAAACGTATCGAGCAGCGCACGGTAAAAGCCGCGAAATAAAAGGCGCTGGCAAAACCTTGAAACACAGTTAACGCAATTGGCACTTAGCTCCCTAAAGTAAAAACTAAGGGTAAAAACCTAAGAGTAAAGGCCAAAGCGTCAAAGCCAAATAGAAAGGATAGATATCATGGCATTATCAAGAGAACAACTGGCTCAGCGCGTCGCCAAAGAATTAAAAGATGGCTACTACGTCAACCTCGGCATAGGTATTCCAACACTGGTCGCTAACTATATTCCCAGCGGCATGGAAGTCATGCTGCAATCGGAAAATGGTCTACTCGGCATGGGCGAATTCCCCACCGAAGACACCATAGATCCGGATTTAATCAACGCGGGCAAACAAACCGTTACTGCCGTGAAAGGTGCGTCATTTTTCTCCTCGGCGGAAAGCTTTGCCATGATCCGTGGCGGCCATGTGGATTTAACCGTACTCGGCGCCTTTGAGGTCGATGTGAATGGCTCAATCGCCTCATGGATGATCCCCGGCAAACTCATCAAAGGCATGGGCGGTGCGATGGATTTAGTCGCGGGCGCCGAAAACATTATCGTGACTATGATGCACGCCGATAAATACGGTAATTCTAAGCTACTGCCCGTATGCGAATTGCCGCTAACAGGTTACGGCTGCATTAAACGCGTCGTCACAGATTTAGCCTTTATCGAAATCAAAGATGGCGCTTTCCATCTACTAGAGCGCGCCCCAGGCGTGAGCGTAGAAGAAATCGTCAGCAAAACCGCCGGCAAATTAATCGTGCCAGAGCATGTACCAGAAATGGTGTTTTAAGCGTTCAGTTTAGCTTTGCTTCTTAACATCACTGCTCAAGTTTTATATATTAAAGCTCAGAAGATAATTCTGAGCTTTTTGTTTATCTAGCAATTAGTTAACGCTGCGACTTGAGAGCTAATCCTAGTCAATTGCACAACTCATTCATTAGATATGAATTACCTGATTAACTCATTAGAGTTGAGCAAATGACCTCTTGAAAAAGCGATAATACGCGCCAAATTGTAGGCTATAGCTCATTGCAGTTCGTGATAAGGATGCGGAACGAATACCTTAAGTCCTATAAAACACTAACTAATTGTATATATTAAACAATGCCAAAATAACACCTAAAAACTATCCGCACAAAGCCAGAGGAAAGCTTATGTACCAGATTGCGATTGTTATATTTGATGAATTTACCGATATCGATTTCTTCTTAATGCGCGATATTCTCGGCCGTACAAAAACCGATTGGACAGTAAAAGTACTCGGGACCAAACCTAGCCACATATCAAGCTTGGGGATGACGGTTGCAACCGATGGTCATGTGGCCGAAGTCGCTGATGCCGACGTGGTATTATTCAGCAGTGGTTACAAAGGCGTACCTGCGGCACTTGCTGATACTGAGTTTATGTCCGCCCTTAAATTAGATCCCACACGACAATTGCTTGGCAGTATCTGCGCGGGGTCATTCTTCTTTGCCAAATTAGGGCTACTCGACAATCTCTCGGCAACGACTCACCCCGATGCAAAACCTGCCCTAGTTGCCATGGGCGTCGATGTAGAAGACTGCGCCCTCGTGATTAATGGCAATATTGCCACTGCGGGCGGCTGCCTTTCCTCAATCTATTTAACGGGTTGGGTTGCGGAGCGTTTATTCGACAGTGCGAAACGCCGCGAAATTCACAGGCAGCTTATTCCTGCCGGGCAAACAGATATTTTTGAAGCATTAATCCAATCCTCCATCTCCGCGGCCATTCGTTAAAAGTGATGTAGATACTCTCGATGAATGAAAAAGATCCCATGATAAAACTTAAAAATCTTCTCGAGGCTATAAAAGCCGAGCATCAAATAACCACCCAGAATGAGCTTGTGGCCTTGCTATCGCAAAATGAATTACTCATTCAGCAAATCCAAGCTGCTAATGCGCAGTATTGGGTCAATTTTGCTAAGAATACCTTCGATGGTTGGTATTGCATTCGAACACCTATGCTCAGTACCTTTCATGTTTATTACCAAGAACGTGGACAAAACTGCTGGGGAGAAGATGTTTTTACCGAGCAAAGTGCAGCCATAGCAGCGGTTATTTTTATGTCTGGCATTTGGGAGCAAGCCCCTTAGCACTAAGCAAATAAAAGCCTGCTCACTCATCCTATATCTTCACCTTCACAAATGGCGATATGTAACGAATCATTACGCGACTTTCAATATCGAAATCATCCTGTTAGGGTGAGTGCATAATAACAGACACATTTTTAGCGCTCTGTTTAACTCTCTTATTGCCCAAAGGAGCGGTATCTATGGACTGGCTTATTATTGCACTCGCTGGCTTTTTAGGCGGCATGCTCAATGCGGTTGCCGGTGGTGGCAGTTTTATTACCCTTTTAGCGTTAGTGTTTGTCGGGGTTCCACCGATTGCGGCGAATGCCACGGGGACAGCCGCGCTGCTGCCTGGTTATATCGCCAGCGCATGGCGTTTTAGAAAGGATATCGAATATACGGCGAGTCTTAGCCTTAAGAATCTGATCTTAATTGCTTTAATTGGCGGGAGTATTGGCGCGGGTATTTTGCTGACCACCAGCGAGCAAGTCTTCGCAAAGCTGATCCCTTGGCTGATTCTACTGGCCACCGCGGCCTTTATTGTTGGCCCTTGGTTACTCAAACGAAGAATCGCTGAGCAAGGCGAAAACACCTCTACGCCAATGTTAAGTCCGATAACGGCACTGATAATGTTGTCGGCTGTGTGTATCTATGGCGGTTATTTTAATGGTGGCTTAGGCATCATACTACTCGCAAGCTTTGGCCTGATGGGGCAAACCAATCTACATGGGATGAACGGACTTAAAAGTCTGATTTCAGCCCTGCTCACCGCCATCGCCGTTGTGGTTTATGCCGCGGGTAATGTTATCGATGGGCAATATCTGTTGCTGCTTGCCGTTATGGCGATTATCGGTGGTTATGTGGGGGCGGCGCTGGCCTACCGTATTTCACAGCCCTTGCTACGCGGCTTTATTGTGATCGTCGGTTTAGCGATGGCTTTAGGCTTTTTCATGCGCTAGTTTTTCATGCGTTAGTTTTCATACGTTAGGCTTTTGATTTGTGAAGCTTAAACTCATAAAAGCTGGACAGGCGAGTTTTCGATACAAGGTCTCACCGATAAATTGCCCTTATGTGACTGACTTGTTACTCTGATCCATCCTATAGGAGAACACTGTGATTAAGGATAGCGATGAAACTGATGACCTTGAAGCTAAGCACCTTAAATCTTGCCCTGTGTCTTATTGCATGCTCACCGGCTATTTACACCGAAACCGCTAGCGCAGCAACCATTAGCGTCAAAACGGAAACGGGTAATATTCAGGTAAAAACCATAGCCCAAGGGTTAGAGAATGTCTGGGGTATGGCATTCTTACCCGATGGCAGTATGCTCGTGACTGAACGCGCTGGCAGAATGCGCATTGTCAGCACGGCAGGCAAAGTGGGTGAACCCTTAACGGGTTTACCGCCGATGTATGCCAAAGGTCAAGGTGGTTTACTTGATGTCGTGCTTGCGCCAGATTTTGCCAGCAGCAAAAAAATCTATTTCAGTTATTCAGAACCCGCTGAAGGTGATGCAAGCGAGCTCAATAGCACAGCGGTCAGTTTTGCCACGCTCAATGGTAACAAGCTTGAAAATCTCACCCGCGTTTTTAGTCAACAACCTAAAGTCAACAGCGGCCACCATTTTGGATCTCGTTTAGTGTGGGCGCCTGATGGCACACTGTTTATCACACTCGGCGATCGCTATAGCGAAAAAGATAGCGCACAAACATTGGACAATCATCTGGGCAAAGTCGTGCGTATTCATGCCGATGGCTCAGTGCCTAAGAATAACCCCTTCGTCAATACGGCTGGCGCCTTACCCGAGATCTGGTCTATTGGTCATCGCAATATGCAGGGCGCGGCGATTAATCCCATCAGCAAAGTATTGTGGACTGGCGAGCATGGGCCCCAGGGCGGCGATGAACTCAATATTGATGAGGCGGGCAAAAACTATGGCTGGCCAGTGATTACCTATGGTGAGAATTATGGCGGCGGCAACATCGGCGAAGGTACCCATAAAACGGGAATGGAGCAACCCGTCTACAAATGGGTGCCCTCGATTGCCACCGCAGGCTTTATGTTTTACACAGGTGACAAATTTCCACAGTGGCAAAACAATCTGTTACTCGCCAGCCTAAAGGAAAAAACACTGGTGCGTTTAGTACTTGATGGCGACAAGATTATTAAAGAAGAGCGGCTACTGAAAACTGAATTAGGGCAAAGATTGCGCTCAGTCGTGCAAGGGCCAGATGGACTGATTTATCTCGTAACCGATGAAGCTAAATCAAAAATTTACCAGTTATCGCCGCAGTAATCTTAATCGCTGCACTTTTATCACAGTGCTTTAACTAAACCATGTTAACCACAGCAATAAACTCAATCGATAGAGAATTTAAGCCTTAAAACGACAAAGAGTGTTCATCTGGAACACTCTTTGTCGTTGGCGTGGCACTTATTAATTCATGCCTTTATTCGTTCACCACACACATGCCCTGCTCGGTTTGTACATAGGGAGCTAAAATAGGCATCATGCCCTTCATCACCTGCAATGGCAGCGCCGAAGTAAAACTAAAATCATCGGATTTACTGCCTGGCACGAAGGCGGTCAAAGTACCGAAGTATTTGTCACCTAGATAAAACACGAAGGTCGCAGTGCGGTTCATCGCCGTAGTCGCCACTTTTTTACCTTGCTGCATCTGAGTCACAATACGGTTATCACCGGTGCCGGTTTTCCCGCCTATGGCTAACATGCCACCTTTTTCATCGGTAAAAATGCCCTTTAAACGACGTGCGGTGCCGTTTTGCACTACGTTCGCCAGCGCTGCTTTTAAGGCTTGTGCTACTTCATGGCGCATTACCCGCTCACCTTGGGTGTTCTGATTCTGCAATCTCACTTCATAGGGCGTATCTGCGGCGAAATGCAGCTGATTGATACGCACTGTGGGCAAACGATAGCCGTCGTTTTGAATAATGCCCATCAGCTCGGCTAAGGCTGCGGGTCGGTCACCCGAGCTACCCAGTGCTGAGCCTAAGGATGGCACCATAGAATCAAAGGGATAACCTAAACGCGCCCAACGTTGATGTATGTCGAGGAAGGCTTCAACTTCAAGCATCACTTGCACTCGTACGTCACGGGCGTTTTTATGCCGTGTCCTAAACAACCAACGGTAAACCTCTTGACGTTGTGCTTCACTCGCCTGCTTAACATCGTTCAAGTTGGCATCAGGATTATGATTAAGGTAATCCAGCACCCACAATTCCAAGGGATGCACCCGTGCGATATAGCCTTGATCTGGCAAATTATATTTATCCGGACCATACTTGTTATATAAGCTCTTAATACGACCATCGGTATAGCTCACCTGCGGCAATCTTTGCTTCAAGAAAGCCTTAAATGCCGCCATAGGTTCATCGGGCAGTAAATAGCGATACGCCGCCGTCAACTGCTGCTCCGACTGGGACAAACCGTCAAAAAACATGTCGAAACGCTCATTCGCAGCCACTTTTTTGTACTTGCGATAAAACTTAGTAACGAAGGTATTACCTTCTCTATCAGCAAATACCCGCAGATATTCGTCACGGCGCGGATCTTTATCATTACGCAGCAACTGGGCCATATTGCCCTCGTTTTGCATACTACTGCTGTAATTCACGATATCGCGCATGAGGCGCACAAACGGCAAGTTAACCGAATCCTGCAGGGCTTGGTAAAGTGTTGGCGTTTTTAAATCTTCTGTTTTTTTAAAGTTATTAAACACATGCAACCCACCACCAGTAAAAAACTGTTCACTGGTTGAGGCCGAATATTCTCGCTGTAACGCCGCATCTAACATGCGGTCTAAACGTCTGTCGGGATTTAAAATCAAGTAATCAATCGCCCAACGGGTTAAATGATCCCTAGGTTCGATAATGATGGATTCCAATTCAATCCCATGTTTCTTGGAATACTTGTCGTGGATCTCGGCAATGATTTCTAAGTAGGTCGCCATCACCCGCAATTTAGCGGTTGAGCCCAATTCCAACTTGCTGCCTTCGTTAATATCAAAAGGCTGATCGGTACTATCCGTCTGCACTCTAACTCGGTTGGCGGTCTCAGTGCGCTCATAAAGCGTAAAGCTATACAGTACGTTTTGCAGTTGGCTTGGGTCGAGTAACCGTTCACCCAACAGACCCACTTGCTCCGCGGTAGGCACTTGCGCCAGACTGCGTAAGTAGTGACTGACTTTCTGCTGTAAGTCACTGTGTAAGCTACTATTGACCGTCAAATCGAGCCTGTCTAAATCATACAGCCCCACATTTAACATGCCTGCGGTGCGAATGCGAACTGTGTTCACGCCCTTATCTGCGCCAGATTGGGTATTACGTTGCGGCTTAGCGACCTTAAACTGCAATTTCTGCGCGAGTGCAGCATCACGTAGACCACGATCAATCAAATAATACTGGCCGAGTAAACGGATATGGCTATCGACTAAGTTTTCAAGATCTTCATGACCTTGTAATAGATAGTAGGACGGACGACGTTGGGCGATCATCAAGGCAACTACTTGCCGGAATACTTGTCCGCGCTTGGTGGCATTACCTTTGATCTGCGGCGATGCTAACAGCTTATTTGCAGTATCGAAATCGGTACCAAACCACGCCCACAATCCATCACCAATACCATGAACTTCGCCATGATTTGGCGCCGAAGATAATGGCACGGTATTCAGATAATCTTGAACGATGCGCTTACGAGCAGGTTCAGTGTTTTCACCTTGTTGGTACACGCGCACACTGGCCGAGCCAATTTGCAGTAACTTATCTTTAATGCTCAAGGTTAAACCTTGGGAAGAATGGCGGAATTTCTCAATCTGAGTCGCGAGTGTACTGCCACCTGCGGTAGAGACATTCATACCAACCATTTCAGCAATTTGACTCATACCTGCCACCACAAAGCGTGGCCAGTCGATCACAGGATTGAGTTTCTCTTCCGTCGTCCATAACTCGCGGTTTTCAATAAACAGTAAAGTATTAACGATTTCATTGGGGATCTTATCGTCGTCCTGATAAACCCGTTTAGGATAGGCAAATTCGTATAAATCGGTATTGCGGCAATCGAGCAGCGTCAATCCAGATTGGGCCTTTTCATGGTAAGGCGGAAAAAATCCAAGTTGAGCGTATTCCTGCAACGCTGGCGAAAACGCCACTTGTTGCGTTACCTGAAAATTCCGTTGCAATAACCTATCAATATACTGAGGTAACTTACTGTAGCCATGGCGCTCATCAAAAGGACCATAACTAGGATAAATAACCGCTTGGCTCGGTGAGCTTTCTAATTCATAGGTGAGCGTCTTAGCATATTGATTGATGAATTTTGCTTGATAAAACGAAGTTTTAACCTCAAGTCCAATCAGCAATGCAGCGCAGCAAATCAGAATGAAAAATAAGAACCAGACCCTGCCCTTTGATCTGGCTTTACGCGGCGGCTTAACCTTAGCTTTAGGCTCAGGTTGTGGTGGACGAGGACGATAATTTTCGAACTTCATCTCTGATGTGGAATTAGGCAAAACAGCTCCAAAAAAACACTAAAATATTCATCTTTCATGCAACTCAGCAAATCCGTTGCCACTCAGTAAAGCAAGATATCAAACTCATCTAGCCATTATCCGGCTCTATTAATTAGTCTTAGTACCCATTATGTTCCACACTTTATCAAACCTAACTTCACTGTAAAGAAGGGTGCCTGTGACCCACAACCGCCACTAATCAATACTTATGTTAAGCTGATAGTACATTTTGCCAAATATTAATTTGTTGATATCAAGGTATTTTCAGCGATTAAGGCAACAGACAGTATGACTTAAAAACAAAACGAGCTAATTTAAGTCGCATAAAAAGAATGAGTCGCTCAATAATCACACGTGATTAACGAAGCCTCATCCCACATATTCATGCGCATCCCAGATAAATTCACGAAAATGCTTGCGACAGACAGACTCGTAACTTTCATTACCGCCAATAGCCACTTGCTCACCCTCGCGCATCACCTTGCCTTCACCATCAAGACGCACCACCATGTTAGCCTTACGGCCACAATGGCAAATAGTCTTCAACTCAACTAATTTATCGGCCCAAGCTAATAAATAATGACTGCCGCTAAAAAGTTCGCCTTGAAAGTCCGTTCTTAGGCCATAGCAGAGTACAGGAATATCAATATTATCGACCACATGCGTCAGTTGCTTAACCTGTTCTTTACTCAAAAACTGACACTCATCCACCAGCACACAACTTAATGGCGTAGCTTGATGCACATCGCTAATCATTTGAGTTAAATCATCTTGGCTACTAAATACCTGTGCTTCGGTTTCAATGCCAATACGCGAGGCCACTTTACCTTTGCCATACCTGTCATCTATGGAAGCTGTCATGACCAAAGTATTCATACCGCGTTCACGGTAGTTATAGGATGACTGTAATAGGGAAGTGGATTTACCCGCGTTCATTGCCGAATAATAAAAATACAATTGAGCCAAGACTTATACCCTTTAAAAACGTTAGCGCTTACGCGTCTGCTACCAGAGCCAAATTGAGCGCTAGTCTAACATTGCGCTTCACATCAGAACACTAGCAGCCGCTAAGCTTTTATCATGAAATTCTGCAATGACACCAACTTATCAATCATTTTAATCCCCAATCGCCTCCTGAAATATTTCTAGTCCACTTCATTTAATACTCTTCCCTGCAAAAAACATAAAAAACGTCCCGATGCCGTTCAATTGTTAATGAAAGCTTAACTGAAACTTAAATGTTGTTTCATAAGGAAAAATTAGTAAAAGTTAAATTTAAAAAGTGCGATCTACCTCCAAAGTAATAGGTATAAATGGGCTTGCGCTCAAAAAATAAACATAGCGTTAACAGTAATATTTCATTCGAGACAAAACGTGCTCAATTAAAAAAAGAAAAGTATTCGATAGCTTGCAAATTGAGACCAACGGTCAAAGCACTAATCTACCCTGCAAACTTTAGTGCTCCACTCCGTCCTTTATTCGCATATTGGATCAAATGGAGATTATGATGAGAATTTTCACCTCTAGAAAACTGGCATATTTAGTTGCCTTAGCACTAACTGGCGCCCTTGTTGGCTGTGGCGATGATGGTAAAAATGGTGTAGATGGAGCACCAGGAACGCCCGGTATCCCTGGAACACCCGGTGAACCTGGAACACCCGGTGAGCCTGGAACACCGCCCCCTGTCACCAGTTCTACTATGACTAACGTCAAAGTGATCAACTATAGCTTTGGCGAAGGCAGTATCACTTACGAATTTGAAATTACAGATGAAAACAATAACCTAATCAACGGACTGTTAAATGCTCAAGCCAAAGTGGCTGCACTAACAGATAAAGGCTTCATCACTAACCGCACCGAAGCTGATAAAAATGGTGTTGCAGATAACGTCCATATTGGCGGTGAAGCAACTCAAGCAACCGTCGGCGCTGAATTGACCGCTTTAGCTGATGGTCATTACCAATTTAAAGTACCAATGAAAGGGGTTAATCCAAGCACTGAAGGTATCGTTTGGTTACGTGTCGGTGGTAATAATGGTATTGCGACCTCTAAACCTCTGGTCGTTAACAAACCTGAAGGCACCCATTCAACTACAACTGATAGTTGTTACTCTTGCCATATTGACTACTCAACAAGCCCTCGTCGTCATGCAAGCTATGTCGCTACTGGCATGGACAGCGAAGTCACCTTCGTGGAAGGCTGTTTAGTGTGTCACGGTTCAGTCAGCCGCGCAGTTGTCAATGCTGAAGGTTTCTCTACGGGTGGCTATGCGACAAACACCCTATCTAAAATTGGTCATATCAATCACCAAGATTTTACTAAAGACTTTTCAGTACAAAACTGTACATCTTGTCACGTTGAAGCACCTAAAAACATCAACGTAGCCGGACCCGGTTGTATTGATTGCCATGACAGTGGTGGCGTACCAGGGGCTATTATCCCAAGTAATGGTGCGGATCTGCGCATTATGCACGAAAGCAAAGCGGGTATAACCGAACGCCAAGCGATTCGCGCTAAGTATAAATTGAGTCTATCAACACCTGTTAAAGTAGATGATATTTCTACCAAGACAGACCACTATGCGCCAACAGGTGCTGCGGCAGCAGTAACCGCCCCAGGCTGGTGTACAACACTGACAGTGAAAGACACCGATGGTAACGTCTTTAGCATTAAAGACAACTTTAACTATTCTAGCCCGCTAGTATATGACGCTAAGAAACCCGTAGTTTATGCGGGCGCTTATTTACATTCCTATGAAAATGGCAGCTTAGTGGGTCGCCCAGGTAACCGTACTAACTACTACTATGGTTACAACACTGACGGCACTAAAAATATCTGTCATTTACTGACAGATATCAGCGCAGTGAATGCTAACTATGTTTATTCTGCCCGCGTGACATTCAGTACCGCTGGTTGGATGGAATATGATGGCAATCAACGTTACCAAAGTAATGGTAGCCTAAGAGCGACAGGTTATGATGGTTCTATGGGTATATCCTTTACGGCTTACTCAGATGTCGTTAACCCTGTCACCACTCAAAAGGTCTCTGGCTTCGAACGTCGTGAGATAGCGAGCACTAACAGCTGTACTACTTGTCACAATGATGCCACTGCGTTCCACAAAAATGGTGCCTTCGATGAAGGTGGTAATGCTTGTATCGCCTGCCATGACAACGGCATGGCACGTACTTCAGCAGCCTTAGGCGCAGGTTTTGGTCCTATGGTACACAGCTGGCACTGGGGTAATGGCGCTAAAGTCGGTGAAGTTAAAGCTGATGGAACTCAAGCGCAAACCGCAAACGGTGCAGGCGCAATTGAAGCCTCTACTAGCTGTGTTGCCTGTCACGAAAAAGCGATTGATTTAGGCAAAGTGCCCAATCAATACATTCTTGAGCCAGGTAACAAAATGACCAGTCCTGTCACCGCTAACTGTTATGCCTGCCACACTAGCGATTCTGCTAAGGCGCATATGGCAAGCAACGGTGGTGAAATCAGCGTACCAAGTGTGGCTGATTGGTTTAAACAACCGACCTCTGAATCCTGTGCAGTATGTCATGACACAGGTAGAAGTTCTGGTATTGATAAATACCACAAGTTTACTCGCTAATTAATCATCTCATCATCGCGTGATTAAGAAGTAAGTAAAAAGCGGTACCTATTTTCCCTGCAAGGAAATAGCCAAAGGAGTCTCGCTAATGCGAGGCTCCTTTTTTACTTAGACATTACCCGATAACAAGCCATTTTCAGTCCTATTTAAGTTACTAACGTTACAGTCCTAAAAAAACAACAATTCAAAGGAAGTCACTCAATTATGCATAAAAGTTTTATTGCCATCGCCATCGGCGCCACTCTCACCGCCGGATTCATGGCAGGTTGCAGCAGCACAGAAACTAAAGCACCTAACGTTATCTCGGTACAAACCCAAAACCCGCTGTTCCAAGCCAGTAACCTGCAATATCAAGCCCCTGATTTTAGCCTCATCAAGAATGAGCACTTCGCGCCAGCCCTAGAGCAAGGCATGGCAGAGCAGTACCAAGAAATTCTCGCAATAGCCAATAATCCGGCAGCAGCAACCTTCGATAATACGATTGTGGCTATGGAGAAAAGCGGCACCCTACTCAACCGTGCATCAAGCGTGTTTTATAATTTAGCAGGGTCAAACAGCAATCCAGAACTGCGTAAAATCCAAGGCGAAATGGCGCCCAAAATGGCGGCCCACTCAGATAATATCAACTTAAACCCAGCGCTATTTGCCCGTATCGAAGCCATCTATAACGACCGCACCAACTTAGGGTTAACCCCAGAAGCCGTACGTTTGGTTGAGGTATATCACCAACGCTTTATCATGGCTGGCGCTAAACTTACCGATGAACAAAAAGTTAAAATCCGCGCGTTAAATGAAGAACAATCAACACTAACGAATGAGTTCTCTCAGCGTTTATTACGCTTAACCAAAGAAATCGCCGTTGTGGTGGATTCAAAAAGTGAACTTGCTGGATTAACCGACGGTGAAATAGCTTCGGCCGCGAACGATGCCAAAGCGGCCGGTCACGATGGCAAGTATCTGATTAACATAACCAACACCACTCGCCAACCTGTGTTGGCATCACTGGAAAACCGTGAGCTACGCCAGCGTATTTGGGAAGCCTCAGCGAACCGTGGCTTAACTGGTGAAAACGAAACTGCGTCACTCGTATCTCGTTTAGCGAAACTCAGAGCCGAGCGCGCAACACTATTAGGCTATGAAAACTGGGCAAGTTATCGATTAGCACCGCAAATGGCCAAAACACCCGAAGCGGTTTACAGCATGTTTGGTTCAATGGTGCCTGCGGTAGTTGCTAACACAGAGAAAGAAGCGGCCGACATTCAAGCGATGATCACTAAAACCGGTGGGAAATTTGAACTGGCACCGTGGGACTGGGAGTTTTACGCAGAAAAAGTCCGCCAAGAAAAATACGCTCTCGATGCCAATAGCATTCGCCCATACTTCGAATTTAACCGCGTTCTCGAAGACGGCGTATTCTACACACTCAAAGAACTCTATGGCGTCACCTTAAAACCACGCCCAGATTTACCGGTTTACCATCCCGATGTGAAAGCCTACGAAATGTTTGATGCCGATGGCTCAAGCATGGCCATTTTCTACGCTGACTATTTTGCCCGTGAAGGTAAACGTGGTGGCGCTTGGATGAGTTCGTTCGTCGGTCAATCCTTCCTCGAAGGCACTAAACCTGTGGTCGTCAACGTGATGAACATAAAGAAAGCGCCCGAAGGTCAACCCACATTCGTCAGCTATAACGAAGTCACCACTATGTTCCATGAAATGGGTCACGGCACCCACGGCATGTTCTCTAAAGTGACTTATCCAAGTCTGGCGGGCACCTCGGTTTCACGCGACTTTGTCGAATTCCCATCGACGTTTGAAGAAGATTGGGCCGCCCATCCAAAAGTGTTAGCGAACTACGCGAAACACTACGAAACGGGCAAACCCATTCCCGATGAACTGCTGCAAAAACTGCTGAAATCTGGCAGCTTCAACCAAGGCTTTGACACTCTGGAATACATGGCCGCCGCATTAGTAGACATGGAATGGCATTCATTAAGCCCAGATACGCCGTTGCAAGATGTACCAACCTTTGAAGCCAATGCCTTGAAAAAGCACGGCTTAAACATTAGTGCCGTACCTCCGCGTTATAAGTCGACCTATTTTGCCCACGCCTTCCCCGGCGGTTACTCGGCAAGTTATTACGCTTATATGTGGAGTGAGATTTTAGCGGCGGATGCGTTTGCCTATGTACAAACCCAAGGCGGGCTCAATCGTGAAATCGGCATGAAGTACCGCAAAACGATCCGTGAAGTGGGTAATAGCATAGCGCCAATGGACGCCTACAAAAACTTCCGCGGACAAGAGCCAACCACAGAAGGCTTACTTAAACGCCGCGGTCTAGATCAAGCACGCTAAGCTAAGAGTTGATAGCCTTAATGCGATAGGCTAGAGATAAAGACAAACTCAGCCTTAACCAAAAAAATCAGCCAGCATAATGCTGGCTGATTTATTTTGACTTATTTGTCGTGAACGTTTGCAGTGAAAGGTTTCAATTAACGTCTAGCTAATTGCGCCTTTAGATTTGATTTTAAGTACGATAATACTAATCACAAATGCCACACTACAAGCCACTAAACCCGCGACAACAGACTCGGTAAATCCAAGTGCCACATAACCCACTAAGCTAATAAACGCCGCAATGAGTGCATAAGGTAGCTGAGTCACCACATGGTCGATGTGGTGGCAACTAGCGCCCGTAGACGACAAGATAGTCGTGTCGGAAATTGGTGAACAGTGATCGCCAAATACAGCCCCCGCCAGCACAGAGGCAAGCATAGGCAACATCATGCCTGTGTGACTTCCCATCGCCATATCAGCAGCAATCGGCAACATGATCCCGAACGTCCCCCAGCTAGTACCGGTTGAGAACGCAGTAATACCTGCTAGCACAAACATTAAGGCGGGTAAAAACGCGAACGGAATATTTCCTGTTGCTAAACTCGCCATAAACTTACCGGTTTCGAGTTGACCAATCACCCCTGCGATTGTCCAAGCAAATAACAGGATGTAAATCGCCGGCAGCATAGAGCGAGCGCCCTGCACTATACCTTTGACTATCATCAATTTCTCAACGCCTTGCACTAAATTCAATATCAGCGAAACCGCTAGACCAATTAATGCACCAAAGAAAAGTGATGAACTGACATCGGTTTTCTCAAAAGCAGAAATAATATTAAATTCAATCCCTTCCGCCGCGAGTACTTGAGCGCCACTGTTAATCATAAAATAGAGGGTTGCAAATACCAACACGGTAATCGGCAGGAACAGACCTAAAATCTTACCGGTTTCGGCTTCAGGTAAATCCGCGTTCGCCCCAGGCGGTAATCCTTTAGACTCATCGTATAAATTACCACGTTGGGCATTGAGCTCATGCTCACGCATTGGCCCAACATCTAATCCCATAAAGACAACAAAAAGTAATAATAACAAGGAGAAGATTGCGTAAAAGTTCATTGGGATCATTTGAATAAAAATACTCAAATGACCCGTATCAGCAAAACCATGGGCAGTTAATATCCCGCCAATGAGTGCGATAATATAAGCGCCCCAGCTCGAAACTGGAGAAATAACGCACACAGGCGCCGCAGTAGAATCTAATAAATAAGCTAACTTAGCGCGGGAAACATAATAACGATCGGTAACAGGTCGAGCGACCGAACCAACAACTAAACTATTGAAATAATCATCAATAAAAACTACGCAACCTAAAAACATGGTCAATAGTTTAGCGTCACGTTTATTACGTATATGTAAACGAGCCCAATCGGCAAAAGCCCGCGCGCTGCCACTTACGGTAATTAACGCTGTAATCATTCCCAGTACAATTAAGAAACCGAGAATATATAAGTTCCACGAATTTAGACCTTTATCAGTCCAAAAAAGCCCTTTAACGCCATTAAATACAAACTCACCCGTTGCTAAAGGTGAAAACTGATTGAGCAATAAAGCACCAATTAAAATACCTAACCCCAAAGAAAGCAGTACACGGCGAGTCAAGATCGCCAACACGATAGCCACCGCAGGCGGCAACAAGGAAAGTGCCGAATCGGCATAATTCATAACAGTCATTGATTATTATCTTCGTTAAATACGAATGGAGGGCGACTGAACTGGTGGGAAAAGGCAATAGATACCCAAGGTCACCTGTCCTATCAGTAGCGCTCCATAGTAACTATTCCCAATATCCATATCGGAAAATACTATGGCAGTGCTGCACCTATTAGGTACAACCCCAGCAGTTGATCGTGATAAATCGAACCACTTCGGCACCAAATCCTTTCGCAATCGATCAACGGAATCACCCTACTGATCACTACTAATATTTGGCGCGCCTCTACTTCTAAGAACGCCCTTGCACGGGCGTGAGGCACATAAAAACATAAGCGGCTTAGCAGATGCTACCGCAAAGCCACTTAATGTGACCTAGATCACAGATAAAATCAACTGAGACTTGTAATCAGCTCAGGAACCGCCTCAAACAGATCTGCAACGAGTCCATAATCGGCTACTTGAAAAATAGGCGCTTCAGGATCTTTGTTGATTGCAACGATGACTTTAGCGTCTTTCATGCCGGCTAAATGTTGAATCGCGCCAGAAATACCGACGGCAATATACAAGTTTGGCGCAACGATTTTACCGGTTTGACCCACTTGTAAATCGTTAGGCACAAAACCTGCGTCAACTGCAGCGCGTGATGCGCCAACTGCTGCGCCGAGCTTATCAGCAAGTTGCTCCAACATGCCGAAGTTTTCACCACTGCCCATGCCTCGGCCACCAGATACGATAATGCCAGCATTGCCTAACTCTGGACGGGCAGAAACTGTCAGCGATTGAGAAACAAACTGAGTTCTCGCT
Source organism: Shewanella sp. NKUCC06_TVS (assembly GCF_019345515.1). Taxonomy (NCBI): domain Bacteria; kingdom Pseudomonadati; phylum Pseudomonadota; class Gammaproteobacteria; order Alteromonadales; family Shewanellaceae; genus Shewanella; species Shewanella sp. NKUCC06_TVS. Next base: position 54,239 of record NZ_JAHKQX010000006.1, read on the forward strand.
TCAAACACTTTATCGAGTGTCGTCACAGCCGCACTGTTACCTTCTGGCGCAGCGTCAAACGCACTGGCGCGCACTGTCATCACTTTAATGGCATCATGGCTTTGCACTGTCGCTAAGGCGTTACCCGCATACACAGGGCGCACAAAGGTATCTGCATTGACAACAGTAATGACTTCTGAGATTTGCGCGACATCTAATAATGCCGCAACGCGCGGAAGCGTGTCCTTACCTAAACTTGAAGCCGAGGCCAGAATGTGACCATAGTTTGGCGCTAAGTCCACCAGCAATTTGGCAAAATTTTCTGCTAAATGCGCTTCATACACGCTGGCATCGGCAACGAGTACTTGGCTAACGCCTTGTAGTGCCTGTGCCGCTTGGACAACCGCGCCACATTGGTGACCCGCAACTAAGACATGTACTTCATCGCCTATGGCACGGGCGGCGGTAACAATTTTTGCCGTATCGAGTTTCAGTGCAGCATTATCATGTTCAGCTAATACTAAAATGGCCATTTAGATCACCTTCGCTTCATTTTTTAACTTTTCAACTAGCTCAGCTACCGACGCTACCATGATGCCCGCTTTACGTTCAGCTGGCGGAGTGACCTTCACAATCGTTTGGTGACTCTTTAACGTCACGCCTAAGTCTGCCACAGTAAATACTTCTAATGGCTTACGCTTAGCTTTCATTATGTTAGGCAATGAAGCGTAACGGGGTTCGTTCAAACGTAAATCGGCGGTCACAACAGCAGGTAAAGGCAGTTTAAGAGTTTGCATGCCGCCGTCAATTTCACGGGTGACTTGTAATGTATTCGCTTCTAATTTGATTTCTGAAGCAAAGGTTGCCTGTGGCATATCCATTAACGCGGCAAACATTTGGCCAGTTTGGTTATTATCACCATCGATGGATTGCTTACCAAAAATCACCAGCTCTGCTTGTTCTTTGTCTTGTACCGCTTTGAGCAATTTGGCGATAGACACTGGCACGAGCTCTTCTTCAGTATCGATATGAATTGCACGATCTGCGCCTAATGCAAGCGCGGTACGCAGTTGTTCTTGCACGGCTTTATTACCAATACTGACAACAACCACTTCAGTAGCGCTACCCGCTTCTTTTAAACGAACCGCTTCTTCTACTGCGATTTCACAAAAAGGGTTCAACGCCATTTTTAGGTTTGCAGTGTCAACACTTGTATTGTCAGCTTTGACCCTGACCTTCACATTGGCATCAACAACGCGCTTAACGGGCACCAATACTTTCATAGGGTTTCCTTCCTACACTTTCATGTACATGGACAAAACATTGGTTAATACCAATGCAGGATAGAGCAACTTTACGTCCTGTTAACGTTAACGTCAACCAAAGTCAAACGCCTGTTTGTATTTTTTAATCCGCTGCAACGGCCACTTTTTTGGACACTTATTTGAGGGAATAAGAAAAGTTCAAAAAATAAATAATATTTAATTTCCTTAAAACGCATAATTTTATTTGATTCGAGCTATATTAGTTTCTATCATTTAGGTGTTGTTCACCATTATCCTGTATTAAAAATAGAGTGGGACGAAAATAGATATGAGCGAATTTTTAGAGATATTAACTCACGGCCGTCGTTTTAAAGCTGCAGTAAAAGAACTTAGCGTTGAAGAGTTACGTGATTTAGCCGACAAATTAGATAAAATTTTAGTAGAACGCGAGTCTATGGCTGAGGAAGAAGAACAAGCCATGGCAGCTCGTAATGCTAAGATTGAAGAAATCCGTCAACAAATGGAAGCCGTTGGTTTATCAATTGATGACTTAGGTGGCGTAGCTGTTAAAGCTGCTGCGAAGAAACGCGCTCCTCGTCCAGCCAAATACCAAATTGAAGTTGACGGTGAAATGGTTCAATGGACTGGCCAAGGCCGTATGCCTACCGTATTTAAGAACGAGATCAACAAAGGTCGTTCTATGGAAGATTTCTTAATCTAATCCAACCAAGTGTGATGGCGCTAATTGCCAACACAAGTTTGCATAAAAGCTCGCATTAGTTGCGAGCTTTTTTATATCCATCAACCGTTTCAAACTTAAACGACAGCCGTTAATTCCGCACCTCACTCCCGCTCAAATTACGTTACAATTCAGCCTTAGTATTTACATCTGCTTTCAGTTACTCTTTGTTCATCCTCACTCGATTGAATAAAATAATGCAGATAAACAATAAGATAATGATAAGCTGCAGCATAATCGCTAGCTTAGTATCACAAACAACATTTGCCCAGCTCAATACTGGAACAACATCCAGTAAACTCACTGCATTTACCCATGCTGAATTAATTATTGCCCCTGGAAAGCGTTTAAGCGATGCCACTTTATTAATTGAAAATAATCGAATTAAAGCCATTATTGAGCACAACGACATTCCCGCTGGCGCATTTAGAATCGATTTGAGTGGTTATACAATTTATCCCGGATTTATCGATCCTTTTACTGATTATGGGATTGAGTTCGAATATCCCAAACTTAAGCTCACTCGCCCCGTCTATGATATAAAGCGTATCGGTGGTAATGCGGAAAATGGTGCAATTCATTCTGAAAAAGAATGGTTTAATTACGTTTACCCCAATAAAGAACGCGCAAAAGAGTGGATTAATAATGGTTTCACCAGTGTGCAAAGTAGCAAACTCGACGGTATCTTCCGTGGGACGGGTGTCAGCCTTTCATTAGCAGACAAAACGGCTAATGAAGTGATTTATCGCGCCCGCAGTCAACCTTTTATGGCATTTGATAAAGGTTCGTCTGAACAAGATTATCCCTCATCATTAATGGGCAGCATTGCACTTATTAGGCAAACCTTTGCCGATGCAAATTGGTATAACCAAAATAAAAACAAACCTGCCAATGGCGCAATAAACAATCAAGTCGAATTTAATATCGCCTTTGAGCGTTTAGATAATTTAGCCGATAAGCAAATTATCTTTGAAACCAAAAATCTCAACGACCAATTACGTGCAGCCCATTTACTTAAAGAACATAAACTGCCAGCCAACCTACTTGGTAATGGTCAAGAATACTCACGCATCAATGAGTTAAAGGCGCTAAACTATCCGTTGATCTTGCCTTTAAACTATCCGCAGGCACCCGATGTCGGCACAGATGACGCTGATCGTGAAGTATCACTGGCGGATTTAAGACAGTGGGAACGTGCACCAACCAACCCTGCAGCAGTAGCTAACGCGGGTATCCCCTTTGCGTTAACGCAGTTTGGGATTAAGACAGATGCCTTTTGGCCACGCCTACGCCAGGCTATTGCCCAAGGTTTAAGTGAAGAAAACGCTCTCGCGGCACTCACCACCCAAGCCGCAGAGATGACAGGCACCGCCGACTTTACCGGTAAACTCGCGCCCGGTTATATAGCTGACTTTGTTATCACTAAAGGCAATATCTTTAAAGATGGCCAGATCTACAGTGTTTGGTTGCAAGGTCAGGAGCAAAGTCTGCGCTCACTTCCCCAAGCACGATTACTGGGAGATTACCAATTAAGCCTCAATAACCTCACGCTAGATTTATCGCTACATGATGAAAGTAAAAGTGATAAACCCAACATCCAAGGCAATTTAAGCAGTGGCGAACAAAGTATCTCACTCACTCAACTTAAGTTAGATGATAACGGGAGATTGAGCTTTACTGCCGATTTGAACGCCGCAGGCATTAACGGCCTTAGCCGCTTTACGCTGTGGATGGCCGATGACGGCATTCAAGGTCGCATGGTCGATGCAAAAAGTCGCACTACAAATGTTGCCGGTGTCGCTATGACTCAAACTGCAAAGCTCAAAAAAGCAGACCAAGCAAGCAATCATGCTCCCAAGAATGAAGCCAACACGAGCCTAGTGAGTCACCTCACCTTCCCTAACGTTGCTTACGGACTGAGCGAAGCACCTAAGGTGGAGAAGCTGCACATCAAAAATGCCACCCTGTGGACATCGGATAAGCAAGGCATTCTCGAACATGCTGATCTCTTGATGGCCAATGGCCGCATCGAGAAAATAGGCCAGCAATTAAGTACACCATCAGGTTATCAAGTCCTCGATGCAACAGGTAAACACCTCACCGCCGGCATAGTCGATGAACACTCGCATATCGCCATTAATGGCGGTACTAACGAAGGAACAGACGCAGTAACCTCTGAAGTACGCATTGGCGATATTATTAATCCCGACGATATTTCAATCTATCGCGCCTTAGCGGGCGGCGTCACCAGCGCGCAATTACTCCACGGTAGCGCCAACCCTATCGGTGGCCAATCACAACTGATCAAAATGAAATGGGGCGAGTCGGCCGAACAACTCAAATTTACTAACGCGCCCGCCAGTATCAAATTTGCTTTAGGTGAAAACGTCAAACAGAGTAACTGGGGTGAGAAATTTGTTCAGCGCTTCCCCCAGACTCGCATGGGAGTAAAAGCGTTATTTGAAGAAACCTTCGACGCTGCTATCGCCTATGAAAAGGCGTTAAAAACCTATGATAATCTGCGCTCCAGCGATAAAAAGAAAACCGTCGCTCCGCGTCCAAGTTATCGTCTGCAGGCGGTCGCCGAAGTATTAAACCAGCAACGCGACGTACATATTCATTCCTATGTACAGTCAGAAATCCTGATGTTTATCCGCTTGGCCGAGGCCTATCACTTTAAAGTACAAACCTTTACCCATGTGCTCGAAGGTTACAAAGTGGCGAGTGAACTGGCTGCCCATGGTGCTGGCGCATCGACCTTTGCCGATTGGTGGGCCTATAAGTTTGAGGTGTATGATGCGATTCCGCAAAACGCGTGCCTGATGCAAAACAAGGGGGTGATCACCAGCATTAACTCAGACGATTATGAAATGCAGCGCAGACTCAACCAAGAAGCGGCTAAGTCTATGATGTATTGCAATATGTCGAAGGAAGACGCTTGGAATATGGTCACTATCAATCCAGCCAAACAATTAAGAGTCGATGAGTTTGTGGGTTCACTCACCCTAGGCAAAATGGCCGATATCGTACTCTGGAACGCAGAGCCACTGTCTATTTACGCCAAAGTGACGCAGGCATGGGTTGAAGGAAAACGCTATTTTGACCGCGACCAAGACCAAGTTGCCCAACAAGCTGTGGTGAACGAGCGCGCCGCACTTATCCAAAAAATTCTCAGCAGTGATGACCAAACTAAAGCGGGTGAAAAAATCACGCCACTCAACGAGCCACAGTGGCACTGCGACACCCACTATCAGGCATGGGGCCACGCTCATGAGGGAGCCAAATAATGCAACATTTATCTAAAACCGTTTTGTTTGTGGCGCTACTCGGCGCAATTTGCACCACGCAGGCCCCAGTTATGGCCAATGATATCGTACCTACGCCTAAACAAAGCCGCAGCGTACTGATTAAAAACGCCACTGTGCACACAGTCACTCAAGGCGTGCTCAGCAACACAGACGTCTTAATTGAAAATGGCAAGATCACGGCCGTTGGGCCTCAACTGACCAGCCAAATCAACAATGCAACCGCAGAAACCAGTGACACTCAAATCGTCGATGCCAGCGGTAAACACTTGTATCCGGGCTTAATCGCCCTAGACACCAGCTTAGGCTTAGTCGAAATTGAAATGAGCCGCCCAACGGTTGATAACGCCGAGGTAGGTTATATCAATCCGCAGATCAGCACGGCCACAGCTTACAATGCGGATTCGGAGCTCATCCCGACCATACGTTACAACGGCATTACCCACGCACAAATCGTTCCGAGCGGTGATGGGTTAGCTGGACAATCGGTACTGGTGGATCTCGATGCATGGACGATTGAAGATGCGATGACACCAAGTGCTGGACAGTTCCATGTCTATTGGCCGCAAATCAAACGCATGCCAGAAGATGAAAAAGAGAAAGCCAAGGCCATCGAGAAAAATCAGCAGGCAATCGACAAGCTCAATATCGCCTTTGAAGATGGCTATCGCTATTTCTTAAGTGATAAGGCCAACGATAAAGACAAAAACCAGGATGAAGATCCACAGTCCGCGACCAGCAACCTGCGCTGGCAGGCCATGTTGCCGCTATACCAAGGCAAAGCGACACTGTTTGCACATGCCGACAGTGTTGGCCAAATTGAGCAAGTGATCGCCTTGACGAAAAAATACCAATTCAAACTGGTAATTGTCGGCGGATACGATGCATGGCGTTTGGACTCAAGCCTAAGGGAAGTTAAAGCTGGGGTCATTTACCCTCATATCTTGAGTCTGCCTAAACGTAAAGATGAGCCAGTCGATTTACCCTTTAAGATCCCATCTTTACTCGCCAATGCAGGTATTCCCTTCGCCCTTGGGTTCTCATCGGACTGGAATAGCCGTAACCTCCCCTACGCCGCAGGTTACAGCGCCGCCTATGGTTTAACGCCTGAACAAGCACTTAAGTCCATCACCTTAGATGCCGCAAAACTGTTAGGTGTGGAAGATTTAGGTGCGATAGCGGTGGGATACCAAGGCAGTGTCGTGCTGTCCGAGGGGGACATTCTCGACCCTATGACCAATAAAATTGAGGCTATCTGGATTGAAGGGCGGCAGATAGATCTGAATAATCGCCATCAGCAGCTTTATCAAAAGTACCTTAAGCGGTAGAATTTACTCAGATAATAATATCGCATCGGCGCAGCCTACCAAGGCTGCGCAGTTTTCTCCTCAACCTCAGGTCAAACCATGAAAATTATCCTCTCAAGTGCATTAGTGCTCCTGCTCAGTGCCTGTGCAAGCGACTACAGTTTTAACAGTAATTTGGACAGTGAGGCGATTAATGACTATTTCAAGGCATCCGATGTCATCCTCTATGAAGGTGATACCTTGCCGAAAGGTCATTATGAATTAAAAGGATTGGTCGAAGGTGAGTCCTGTCAGGCCGATACCAACGGTGCGCCCGCATCACTTGCCGATGCCAGAACCGAAGCCCGTCGCAATGCCGCAGATAAAGGAGCTAACGGCATTATCATCAAGCAATGTGTCATATTTGAAGAAGCTGCCCAAGGTTGTATCAGCCGCGCATTATGCGTTGGTCAAGCAGTAAAAACGGCTACAACAGAGTAAGCCTCACGCATATTAAGCATACTGCTCGCGGCGTGATCCTATAGTTTTCTAAGATTGCCCCTATCAACCGCTTAATGGCTAACGCTTCATGACCAACGCTGCATTATTAGCACACAAAGATGGGCCTTAATGATTAGCTTAGAATGATGAGCTTAGGCGGTTGTTATACTTACCCTTTAGGTAATTTTTTGCATGACATTTACCAACCAAATTATCGCAGTGGCAACATGCCGCACACCCTATAAACAAAAATTTGGCATTCCAAGACAACCCGGACTTGTTGAAGCGCGTGGTTATGTCGAGCTCGAGCCCCATGTGAATCATATTGATGCGGTGCGTGGCATAGAGCAATATTCACATCTCTGGTTACTGTTTTGTTTCCATGAGAATCTTGCCCAAGGTTGGAAAACCACAGTGCGGCCGCCGCGTTTAGGCGGCAATGAAAAACTTGGCGTGTTCGCAACTCGCTCCACTTTTCGCCCCAATGGTATAGGTCAGTCTGTAGTGAAATTGCACGGTGTAGTGCAGCGCAAGGGCAAAGTGTGCCTCGAAATTTCCGGTATGGATCTGCTCGATGGCACACCGATAATTGATATTAAGCCATACATTCCTTTCTCAGATTCGATTACCGATGCTGTAGGCGGCATTGCCCAAGACGCGCCTAAACTGATTTCAGTGGTGTATTCTGACCATGCCAAGGCACAGATTGAGCGTTACGCCGAGCAGGAAACCTACACAGATTTAGCTCTGCTTATCAGCGGTGTGCTGGGGCAAGATCCTCGCCCCGCCTACAAAAAAGCCAAGGAAGATCCTAAGTTATACCAAGTCGCCCTCTATGATTTAGATGTGTTCTGGCAAATGGCGGTCGATGATAATGACCAAGAATACATCTTGGTACTAGAACTCAAACCGGGGAAATGTGGCTAAATGTCTGCGCCAACGCCTACATCAAAACCTGATTATCAAAGCCAGCATAAAAAGCGGCTCTCTTGGATGCCGTGGCTGTATTTTTCTTTAAAAGAGAAACATTTAATCTGGGCCAAACCTTGGCAAGACGATATTCAAGCAAAACTTTGTGCCCTCGAAACCATCAACATCGGTGAGCACTGTTTTATCGCCCCCGAGGCGCAGTTATTCGCCGAACCCAATCGTGATATCCGCATGGGTAATCGCTGCATGATCGCCGCCGACTGTTTCTTACATGGGCCTATCACACTCGGGGACGAAGTGGCGATTAATCATGGCTGCTCCTTCGATGGCGGCAGGGTCGGGATTCAGATAGGCAATCAAACCCGCATCGCCAATAATGTCACCCTTTACGCCTTTAACCATGGCATGGAGCCCGATACGCCCATCTATAAACAAGCCGCCAACTCCAAAGGCATTGTTATTGGCCAAGATGTGTGGATTGGTGCTCAAGCAGGCATAGTCGATGGTGTGACCATTGGCGATCACGCCGTGGTCGGCATGGGCAGCATAGTGACGAAAGATGTACCCGACTGGGCGATAGTGGCTGGCAACCCCGCCAAAGTGATTGGTGATAGACGGGATAAGTAAGCAGTAAGGATAATCTTGATACTAGCAGTGACGAAGTCACGCTCTAGCAGCGCAGCGCTCTTCCTTGCGTTATCCGTTATCCGTTATCCGTTATCCGTTATCCGTTATCCGTTATCCGTTATCCGTTATCCGTTATCCAGCATCAAAAAATGCCATTTATCTCCCAGCTAGTTGAATTTAACCTAAATACGTAGGTGACATCATCAAAGCAGGTGATAAAATGGCGACCATTCAACTCAAATTTGGACATCGGTAATGCGCGTCAGCAAGTACCTGCTATCAACACAGAAAGAAACTCCTGCCAACGCAGAAGTCATTAGTCATCAATTAATGTTACGTGCGGGCATGATCCGTCGTAATGCGTCGGGCCTTTATAGCTATCTCCCCACGGGCTTACGCGTACTGCGTAAAGTCGAAGCCATTGTTCGTGAAGAAATGAACAAAGCCGGTGCAATTGAAATTCTAATGCCTATGGTGCAACCGGCAGACTTGTGGGTAGAAACAGGTCGTTGGGAAAAGTTTGGTCCCGAGCTGCTGCGCTTTAAAGATCGCCACAATCGCGACTTCGTACTGGGCCCAACCCACGAAGAAGTGATCACAGACCTGATCCGTAAAGAAGTCAGCTCATACAAACAGTTACCGCTGAACCTTTACCAAATCCAAACCAAATTCCGTGACGAAGTTCGTCCACGTTTTGGCATGATGCGCTCACGCGAATTCTTGATGAAAGACGCCTACTCTTTCCACCTTGACGTCGATACCATGAATGAAACCTATGAGGCCATGTACACAGCCTATAGCAACATTCTAACGCGCATGGGCTTAGCCTTCCGTCCAGTATTAGCTGACACAGGTTCTATCGGTGGCAGCATGTCACACGAGTTCCATGTTCTAGCACAAAGCGGTGAAGATTTAATTGCTTACTCAACGGGCAGCGATTATGCCGCTAACATTGAGAAAGCCGAATCACCTATGCCAACTGAGCCACGCGGCGCAGCCACTGAAGCATTGCGTTTAGTCGATACCCCAAATGCGAAGACCATTGCGGAATTAGTTGAGCAGTTTGGTTTGGATATCACTAAAACGGTCAAAACCTTGATCGTAGTCGGTGCAACCGAAGCCGCTCCGCTAGTGGCGTTAATCGTTCGTGGCGACCATGAACTCAACGAAGTCAAAGCCGACAAGTTAGACTTAGTCGCATCACCATTGGAAATGGCGCCAGAAGCCCTAATCCGTGACGCCATTGGCGCAGGTCCTGGTTCACTTGGCCCTATCGGTCTTAAAATTCCTATCGTTATCGATCACAGCGTTAGCGTCATGAGCGATTTTGCCGCCGGTGCTAACGTTGATGATAAACATTATTTTGGTATCAACTGGGAACGCGATCTGCCGACAGCGCAAGTTGCCGATATCCGTAACGTAGTCGAAGGCGAACCAACACCTGATGGTTCCGGCACTTATGCTATGGCACGCGGTATCGAAGTGGGCCATATTTTCCAACTGGGCACTAACTACTCTAAATCGATGAACGCGACTGTACTTGACGAAAATGGCAAGTCACAGGTGCTACTGATGGGTTGTTACGGTGTCGGCGTGAGCCGTATCGTGGCAGCAGCCATCGAACAAAACTTCGATGAACGTGGCATCATTTGGCCAGAAGCGATTGCGCCATTTAGCGTGGGTATTCTGCCAATGAACATGCACAAGTCGCACCGCGTCACCGATATCGCCGAGCAGTTATACAAAGACTTAAACGAAGCGGGTATCGAAGTGTTATTGGATGATCGTAAAGAGCGTCCAGGCGTGATGTTCGCCGATATGGAACTGATTGGTATCCCACATACAGTGGTGATTGGCGATCGCAATATTGATGCTGGCGTATTTGAATACAAAAACCGCCGCACAGGTGAAAAACAAGATATTCCATTCGATCAACTGCTCGACTTCCTGAAAAACGCAGTTAAAGGCTAAACCTCAACGCGAAATGTAGACAAGCTGAAGATCAAAAACGAAACGCACTTGAGCCCAGCTTAAGTGCGTTTTTTATTGGACTTTTTATTGACCTTCATCGTTCACATTGGCTCGCAACATGACTTTTTATATGCGGCTGTTTACCGCTGTATTTTGGGCAAGGTATTTTGCGCTAACAGGTACTGACTCGGAGCGACGCCCATCAACTGCCTAAACATATAACCAAAGGCTGAACCCGAGGCATAACCTAAGGATAACGCTGTAGTGAGCACAGATTCACCTCGGCTGAGCATTTGAATCGCCACCTGCAATCTAAGCCTTTGCAACCATTGGCTATAACTCAGCCCTGTTTGCTGTTTAAATAATCTCGCTAACGTGCGGGCCGAGGCACCGACCTCCCGCTGCCAATCAACCAAAGTACGTTGCTCACTTGGATCGGCAAGCAAAGCCTCGGTAATACGCAGTAATTTTTTATCCCTAGGATAAGGTAAATCCAAGGCGACCTTAGGGGCGAGTACCATAAAATCACGGATCACCATCAAGAGCCGCATGACGCTATCCTTAAAATCGGGATCAATTAGCCCAGCCTCACTCTTCACTAAGGCATTAGCCTCTTGCAGTAATAACTGCAAAACAGGCTTCACACTCAAACAAGTACAGTCGGGTGGAAACCCGCCTATCCGGGTTTCATCCAAATACAGACTACTCAATTGCACCTGACCTAGCGCGATAACCTCATGATCGACAAAGGGAGGCACCCACACCGCTTGCTCAGGCGGCACAATGTAACGCCCCGCAGGCGTGATCACACTCAACACGCCTTGACTGGCATAAATGACCTGTCCCCAGGAATGACTATGGCGCTGCACATGTTCAAACGGCTTGAGTGTTCGCTTAAGCAACATGATGGAGGCACTTAGCCCTGCGGCGGCTAAACGTGAAGGTGCGACCTGCGTGTGCTGAGTAATATGCTGCTGGGATAAATACGTGTCAGTGACTTGATTCAAGGTGTTATAGCCCAAGGTGATTTTTATATCGAAGCTTCTTTTCGTATTATCGAGCCTCTTCCGTATAGAAGCGCCTCTTTGTTTAGAAGTACCTTTATGCAAAGAAGTGTCTTTATATCTAGACATTAAGTCAATCTATCGAGCTAAAGCCAAAGCTGCAAACGCTAACATGTCATATCAGACTGAATAAATTGGAGATGACATGAGTATCCACATGGATAAAAATCGCGTAACGCCCGTTACATTACAAAAAATGAAAGGTAAAACCCCCATAGTTGCTCTAACCGCCTATGAAAAGCCGATGGCAGAAATTATCGATCCCCATGTGGATATGATTATCGTCGGCGACTCCGTCGGCATGGTGGTTTATGGGCAAGACTCTACACTCGGGGTCACCTTAGAAATGATGATTAATCATGGTCTTGCTGTCACTCGCGGCGCAGCACATGCCTGCGTTATTATCGATATGCCCTTTGGGAGTTATCAAGAATCGCCTCAGCAAGCCTTCAAACATGCCAGCCAAGTATTAATACGCACAGGCGCGCAGGCGGTAAAACTCGAGGGTGGCGCAGAGATGCTCGACACCACTCGTTTTTTAACCCAGCGAGGGATCCCTGTAATGCCACACATAGGATTAATGCCGCAACACGTGAATCAATTGGGTGGATTTAAAACCCAAGCAAGGGATGCTGCCGCCATCGAAGCCCTCGTTAGTTTAGCGAAAGACTTTGAGCAAGCAGGCGCTTTTAGCATACTGATTGAAGGCACATCCGAGCTCGCGGCGCGCACAGTGACCGCAGGAGTCTCAATCCCAGTCATAGGCATTGGTGCCTCACCCGCCTGTGATGGTCAAGTGCTCGTGACTGAGGATATCTTAGGCTTATTTTCTGACTACACGCCTAAATTTGCTAAACGCTATATCGACTTAGGACCATTGATCACTAAGGCCTGCGCACAATATGCCCAAGAAGTGAGAACGGGTGAATTTCCAACATCGGAGCATTGCTTTGGCCTCAGTAAAACGACCAAGGTTACTGCGGATTAATTGTCTAAAGCGAAATGTTCCAGCAATCGAATAAATGATAAATCGAAATTTACAACTAATTGAGTCTACCGACTTGCTTTTTATAGGGGGGCGTTGCTTTAATAAAACTATTAAAACAATAAATTGAGTCTGAAGATTGCCTACATCAACTGCATTAGTCTTAGGCGGTGGCGGCGCTAGGGCCGCCTACCAAGTCGGCGTGCTAAAAGCACTGGTCCAGCTTTATCCACGCAATCATGGTATTCCCTTTAAAATTATTTGCGGAACCTCTGCGGGTGCCATCAATGGCACAGCTATCGCTACCCATGCCTCTTGCTTTCACCTTGGTGTCAGAAAACTCGAATGGGTTTGGCGTCATTTTGAAACCCGAAAAGTCTACCGAGCTTCGATCACAGGCGTGCTCAGCCATCTAACGAAAATGGCCCTCAAAGGCATGCAAGATGATAAGGTCAATACCGATGCAGGCAGTCTGCTCGATAATGATCCGCTAAGAGGCTTACTCAATGAGCTCATCGACTTTAAACGTATCGACCGTAATATCCGTAATGGCTCACTGACAGCGCTAAGTGTTGATGCCTCTTGTTATAATAACTCTCGCTCAGTGACCTTTTTCCAAGCTGCGAAAGAAATCGAAAACTGGACCCGTGCCCGTCGCAGTGGCGAACGTATCATGCTCAATACCGAGCACCTACTCGCCAGTTCGGCAATCCCTATGGTATTTCCATCCATTAAACTCAACCAAGCCTATTATGGTGATGGTTCAGTCCATCAGCTAGCACCGCTCTCAAGCCCTATTCATTTAGGCGCCGAAAAACTCTTAGTCATTAACTTAGAGAGCCCGCACAAGCACTTTCCTATGGAACTAGAATATCACCCAAAAACAGCGACCATAGCGGGTCATCTGCTCGATACCATCTTTTCAGATACCTTAAATAGCGACCTTGAGAGACTAGAAAGGATCAATAACACTTTAAGCCTGATCCCTGAGTCAAGCCGTAACAAACTCGCCTTGCATCCGATTAAAGCCCTAGTCATCAAACCTAGCGAAGATCTCAGCAAAATTGCTGCCCGCTTCTATGACGACATGCCATGGGCCGTCAAAACCTTACTCGGCTTCATTGGTATAGACAGGCAATCAGACTCAAGTATTGTGTCCTACCTACTCTTCGAAAAAACGTATACCAGCGCTTTAATCGACTTAGGCTATAAAGATGCCATGGAAAAAATCGATGAACTTAAAGATTTCTTTTGTTTAAAATAAGCTAACGACTTAATCAGTTTCTTCACTAAAAATCATGCCAAATGGATAGATATAGCTTGAATATTAGTACCGAAATTCAAACTTTCGCATGAGCAAGAAGATGGATTTAACATTGATAATTTTGTTTGCATCGCTTACTATGCTGTACTAGATTATCAAAAAATCATGCACATTTTTTCAAAAAGGGAATCACGATGAAAAAAACTTCACTAGCACTTATCGTTGCAATCACAGCATTCAGCTCTATGGCTGCAAATGCAGTTGAAGGCAAAGCAGCAGGCACTAACGCTGCAGCTAACAGCACTGGTTTAATCGTTGCAGGTTCTGTTGCTGCTGGTGCTGCGATTGCCGGTGCTGTTGCAATCTCTAACAGCTCTGATGGCAACCCAATCACGAGTACAGGTACTAACACTACCACTGGTACTGGCAACTAATCAGTCTGATATAGCTATCAAACAACCGCCTACTGGCGGTTGTTTTTTTTGTTTCTCTAGAGAGTAGGAATTGCTCCATTTCTTGAAATAAGACTCACCTCTCTCTACATTTGATATTTATGACTATTGAGAATAAGCAACTCGGATGCGTATAAATAAAAAACTACTATCACTACTCACAGCCTCCATTGCATTAATGGGAATTTCTGGCTGTAGTCAACGAATTAGCGCCCTCAACGATACGATGAAATTGGCTTTCGTTGGAGATAGCGATGTTAAGCTCACAACCGAGCAAGTGAAAGCTAATCCCTATGCCAGCATTTATGTCAAGATTGATGACACCCCCCAAGCATTTGTTGTTTTAGCCTTTGCGGAACCGAAACAAACTCTCACCCCAATCAGACCCGCACCGGAAGTAATTGAGCTAAAATGGCTCTCCGCGGATAACGCTATGTTAGTGACAGTGAACGGACGTTTAGTAAAAACTCAAAGTCTACTTACTGGCAATTTAGCCGCAATAGAAAGCTCTGAACCCGATCCTATTCTCTTAGGTTTGCATTTAAGCAGTACCCCTAAAACTTGGACTCGAACTATTGATTGGCAGCCAGGATACCATTATGGATATAAGATTAACTCGCAGTTTGCTTTTATTGCCGAGGAAGAGATACTCATCAACGATACGCCAACCCAAGCACTGCATTACAGTGAGCGAGTATCAGTGGAAGGCCTGAATATCCAGTATCAAAATGAATTTTGGTTAAAGCCAGATAATGGACACGTCATTAAAAGTCACCAGAAGATAGCACCAAATCTACCTTTTATTGATATCACTTTACTTAAGCCATTTGCATCCTAGTGGAACCATTATGAAATATTACATAGCGCCATTGGCACTTGTACTTAGTTCGGTATTAACGACAACTGTTCAGGCTGAAACTCAGCTATTCATCAGCACATCAATAAATCAAGATGCTCAGATTCAACTGAACTATCCTGCAGCAGTGCGTATTGAACAAATAGTGCAAGATGGATTAGTCCAACTTCCAAAATATAATAAGACCAATCAAAATGAAGTCGTGCCTATTTATTGGTTAGGTGCAGCATTACTCGATATTGAGAATACCGCCGTATTAGAGACTAAACGCCAGCAAGTCTTAACCCTGCTATC
The DNA here is from genome assembly GCF_019345515.1 of Shewanella sp. NKUCC06_TVS. Classification (NCBI taxonomy): domain Bacteria; kingdom Pseudomonadati; phylum Pseudomonadota; class Gammaproteobacteria; order Alteromonadales; family Shewanellaceae; genus Shewanella; species Shewanella sp. NKUCC06_TVS. The sequence goes on from NZ_JAHKQX010000006.1 coordinate 69,757, forward strand.
CAAAATGGGCGAAGCTAAAGACGACAGTGCTTACATCGCCAAGCTAGCTAAACTTGCACAATTCATTCGCAACTTAAAACTTGGACAACGTGTAATACAACCACTGGATGTTGATGTTATTCGAATTAATGATTCGTATAATGCGCTGATTAATGGTCGTTTTCTATTAGTTTTACCGCCTCGCCCAACAACCGTCACTGTACTTGGTGCAGTGGCTCAAACGGGGAGTTTTACATGGCAGAATCAACTAAGTAGCAAAGATTACCTCAAGCAAGCAGGCATACTAAATAATGCTGAAACTAGTTTTATATGGATAATTCAACCCGATGGACAGGCAATAAAACAACCTATCGCCTATTGGAACCATCAGACTCAGGATATTGCACCTGGGGCAACACTTTACGTTGAGTTTTCAAGCGGCTTTGGTGACGACACGAGTTTGAATGAAAACATGATTGAATTACTCAGGAATCGGGCTCTGTAATGAAAAACTCTCTCCATTCTTTAGGTCGTCTATCCGCACTATCTTTGGCACTTTTGCCACTATTACATGCGACTGCCGATGAATTTAGCTATCCCACACTCTTAGCCTCGCAATCAGATTTTGGCGGTGTTGGTTTAATGCAGATGCCAACGGGGCGTATGGCACCTGAAGGCGAGTTTAATTTTGCCACTAGCTATAACGACGAATACCAACACTTTACGGCCTCTGTACAACTTTTCCCTTGGTTTGAAACCACAGTTCGTTATACCCAAGTACAAGACTTACTCTATAGTAGCGACCCCAGTTTTAGTGGAAACACAAAATACACGGATAAGGGCATAGACTTTAAAGTCCGTCTACTTGAAGAAAGCAACTGGCTACCAGAAACCTCGATTGGTGTCCGTGATTTTGGTGGCACCGGATTATTCGATGGTGAGTTTATTGCAGCCACTAAACGAGTTGGGCCGTTAGATTTCACCTTAGGTATTGGCTGGGGATATATCGGTAATAGCGGCAACCTGACATCGGATAAAAAAGATCTCAACTATAACTGCGATCGAGATACGTCCTATGGTGGTAAAGGTGGCACAGTTGATTATCAACGTTGGTTTAAAGGTTGCGCGGCCCTCTTCGGCGGTGTCGAATATCAAACGCCTTGGGACCCACTACGCGTCAAAGTCGAATACGATGGTAACGACTACCAATCCGACTTTCCAGTTGTTCGCGGTGGTATTGCTATGCCACAGGACAGCAAATTTAACTATGGCCTATTATATCGGTTCGGAGACTGGGGAGATCTGCACTTAAGCTATGAGCGCGGAAACACTTGGACGCTTGGTTTTAGCCTACAAACGAATTTTAATGAGTTAACACAGATTAAACGCGATCCTGCTGCAGCGAAATATAAGCCAATTCCTGCGGCACCGTTAACACATGTGCAAACAACCAATACGCCATTAGATAGTGTTAATTCTTCAGAACAAACGCCTGCAATAGCCAGCGCCACCTTAGATAACACAACAGAAATCGCTGACGTTCATTTAATACAGCCACAAGAGGGCATGTTAGAAACAGCAATTAACTGGTCGAAAGTAGCACAGGATCTACAATCCATTGCGGGCTATAACAATCCTAAAATTTACCTTGACTCTGACAGCATCACTGTCGTTGGTGAGCAAACTAAGTTTCGAGATAGAAATGAAGCCCATCAAAGGGCGGCAACCATACTCGCCAACAATAGCGATCTAACTCGAATCAAAGAGTATCGCTTGATTGAAACTCACTATAGCCAACCAATTACCGAAACTCGTATTGATGCGGAAAAATTTGCGCAAGTAGTAAGTTTTGGCTATCTGAATGCGAAGATAACAGACGCAAGTCAAGTCAGTGTCCCTTCATTACCTCAAGGCCAACTAGTCACAAACTCAGACAAAAATTGGTTAGACAAGCTTGGCTTTGATATTTCACCAACTATGGTGCAATCCTTCGGTGGTTCGGAAGGCTTCTACATGTTTAATATCGGCGTTACAGGTAGTGCCAACTATCGATTTACCGATAACTTCGAATTTGGCGGTTCTCTCTACCTTAATTTATACGATAACTACGATAAATTTTTATATGACGTGCCACCAGACGGCACCAACTTAAAACGCGTAAGAACCTTAATCCGCCAATATGTTCACGATAACCCAGTGAGAGTTAATAACCTGCAACTCACTTGGATGGACAATCTTAGCGATAATATTTCCTATCAAGCCTATGGTGGCTATTTAGAGATGATGTATGGCGGTGTTGGTACTGAGTTCCTATATCGCCCACTTAATAGTCAATGGGCCTTTGGGTTCGATGTTAACTATGCTAAGCAGCGAGATCCCGATAGCATGTTTGGGTTCTTTAAGGATGAAAATCAATTTGACCCTCTCACCAATCGTGCTTATCGAGTTCAGACTGGCGTAGTGACTGGACATGCAACGGCTTATTATCAACCTGAGTGGTTTCCTAACACCTTACTCAGAGTCAGTGCAGGACAATATCTCACCGAAGATAAAGGCGTGACTGTTGATTTCTCTAAACAGTTTGATAGTGGTGTTATCGTCGGCGCATTTGCGACTAAAACTAATCTATCGGCAGATGAATACGGTGAGGGAAGCTTTACCAAGGGATTCTATATTTCAATCCCATTCGATCTAATGACGGTTAAGTCTACCCATAGTCGTGCTTTCCTATCATGGATGCCGTTGACCCGCGACGGCGGTCAAATGCTTGGCCGTAAGTACAACTTGTTCGATGTAACTGATGCACGTGCGCCTTGGTATACCAGACCCAGTGTTGACCCCATTAAATAATTAGTACGCAGTAAAACCTCAAAACGGGCAAGATAATTCTTGCCCGTTTTGTTTTCTGCCATTAGGACTAACTTACAATAGTAAAATCTGCACTACCAAATTAGCTCACTACTTTATTGGCGATTTAATCCCATGTGGCGATGAACGTAAGTACTGTGGCGGCGCTTTCACAGTTGCACCTAATATTGCTGCCGCATGCCAAGGCCAATGTGGGTCATAGAGCATAGTGCGAGCAAGTGCAATAGCATCAGCCTGCCCGTGTGCCAGAATCGTTTCCGCTTTATTGGCATCCGTAATTAATCCCACTGCAATCACAGGTGTGTTTACCTCAGCTTTAATGGCTTCGGCAAAAGGCACTTGAAAGTGTTCTGCAACAGGGATTTGTTGTAGCGGACTTAATCCACCTGTACTCACATGGATAAAATCACAGCCTCGGGCCTCTAATGCTTTTGCCAATACTAGGCTTTGGGTTAAATCCCAACCGCCATCAACCCAATCGGTTGCCGAAATCCGCACACCGAGTGCCATCTTAGGCGATATCACTGCTTTAATTGCATCGAACACGGCCAACAATAAACTCAAACGATTTTCTAAACTGCCACCATATTGGTCAATGCGTTGATTCGATAGTGGGGATAAAAATTGATGAAGTAAATAACCGTGAGCAGCATGAAGTTCAATCGCATCAAGCCCTAATCGTTCGGCACGTTGCGCCGAACTGACAAATGCCAATATAAGCTCATCAATTTCATCCAATGTCATCGCACTCGGTAATGCTGTACCTTCGTTAAAAGCCTGCGCGGAAGGCGCTATCGTCTGCCAACCATTATGTTCATCGGGTGCAATAGTGCCGCCACCTTCCCAAGGTTTTCGAGTTGATGCTTTACGCCCCGCATGGGCGAGTTGTATCGCCATTGGCATACTTGAATACTTGCGAATAGATTTGAGGGTTTTATCTAAAGCAGCCTCCGTTTTGTCATCCCATAGGCCTAAATCTGCATAGGAAATTCGGCCATTGGGCAGAACAGCGGTAGCCTCTAAAATGAGCATTCCCGCACCCGATAACGCCATGCTCCCTAAATGAATCGTATGCCAATCGGTTGCTTGGCCGTTTTCTGCCGAATACTGACACATAGGCGCGATGATAATGCGGTTAGCTAACTCGAGTTGACCTAAGGTTAAAGGCGAAAATAATAAACTCATTGTCATTCCTTTTAATACAAGCAGTGATTGGCTTTATGAGGGTGTACTGGCGATGCTATCTCTGGTGGATAAAATCGGTGCGGCAATTAATGGCCAATCAATGGCAAACTCAGCACAGTTCCAAGCTAAAACGCTTTCATCTTCAGGATCATAATATTGGGTACATTGATAAATAACATCAGCATAATCACTAAGAACATAAAAACCGTGCGCAAAGCCCGGTGGGATCCACATTTGCAGATGATTCTCTGCCGATAACACTCGCCCAACCCATTTTCCATAGGTGGCCGAGTCGGCCCGTATATCAACAGCAACATCAAAAATGCTCCCAGCACAGACCCGCACCAATTTACCTTGTGGCTTACGCTGTTGAAAATGCAATCCACGTAGTACATTGTATTGCGAACGACTCTGGTTTTCCTGCACAAATACGGGAGGCTCAAGTCCTCTTGCAGTAAAACAAGCATCAAAATAGGATTGCCTGAACGTTTCCTTAAAAAAACCACGCTCATCACCAAATACTTGGGGTTCAAACACCAATACTTCGGCTAATTCTGTTTCGCTATATTTCATCCAATACCTGCTTATAGAGTCATTCGCGAAACAGCGAAATAGTAGGGTATAAAAAGGATCAATATATCCCGAATCTCAGCTTGCATAAGAGTGACCAAAGGGTAATAAATCATTGGTTTATCATAAATGGGCAGTAATTGCTTACAGACAACCTGCGTCATAGGATAAAGACGCGAGCCAGTACCGCCCGCCAGTAAAATGCCTTTTCTCATTGAAATATTTAGGATTGATAAGCCATGTTGAAGTGCCAAGATTGTAGCATACAAAATGTCGCGAGCAGGAAGAACGGATAACAGGACTGTTGGCTGTTAATGCAGGAAAAACAACGCAACAGAATAATAAACCGCAAAAGCTAAATACCATTTTGTCTCAGTAAGATTTCAATTCGTCTTTTACTTAATAAACATATAAGAAGACGCTAACCTATCTCAACCCTTACTACTTTCAGGGATCAGCATCTCAATACGTAACCCCTGATTAGGCGCAGAGAAGAGTGACACATTACCATTCAGTTTTTGTGTGATCAGATTATAAATAATCGACATCCCCAAACCTGTTCCACCACTCTGCCTTGCGGTAGTAAAAAAGGGCTCGAATGCTTTGGCTTTCACTTCATCAGACATACCTACGCCATTATCTTCATAAATCATCTTGATCTGCGAAGCCATTTTTTCAACTACTATCACAATTTGCTTATCACCGACAAAATCATCGGGAAAAGCATGGCGAAAACTGTTCGCGACTAAGTTAGTGAAAATTTGTGCGATCGCACCGGGGTAAGAATCAATAAAAATATTATCGTCAAGTTCAACTTTTAAAGTAATATTTTTCTTACGCATCAAGGGTTTTAATGAACTAAATATTTGAAAAATATAATTCTTCAGATTAAAGCGCTCGCGTTCCAGTATCGATTGGTCTGCAGCAGTACGCTTGAAGTTATGCACCAGTTCTGCAGCGCGGGAAAGGTTACGCTCAATTAAGCATAAACCATCCTGCATTGTATTGATAAAGCAGACAAATTTATCCTCATCAAGCTCGTTTTTCTCAAAGAGTCCTTTCAATAGGGATAACTCATCCAAACAATGGGTCACGGATGTGACAGCTATGCCAAGGGGGGTGTTCACTTCATGGGCAACACCGGCGACTAAGCTGCCTAAGGCCGCCATTTTTTCATTTTCAATTAAGTGCTTTTGGGTTGATTTTAAAGTCGATAATGCCGTTTCAAGCTCTGCGGTGCGCAGCTCAACTTGATGCTCAAGATCGGTATTAATGAGCTTGAGCTGTTGCTGATATTCAATGATCTCTTTAGCACTCATGGCTCGGCCAAAAAGGTCGGCCAGTGCCGAGGCAAAGGCCTTCTCATCCCGAGTCCATTCCCTCGCCTCGCCCTGATGTTCAGAACAAATAATCCCCACCATTTTTCCGTGGTGGCGAATAGGACTATCCAACAAAGAGCTGATCTGATTCGGTTTCAGATAGGTTTCGACAAATTCTTTAGTGGCGGGATCCGTTTGCGCCTTATTGGCGACAATTGTGCGCTCATTGTCGAGCAAGCTAAAGTAATGGGGAAACTGCGCGCGAGTGAGCACTAACGCTTCTTGTGGCTGTTGATTGTCGAGTGAATAATAACAAGTGATGCTCTGATTATCCGGACTCAACAACCAAATGCCCGCCCGAGAGATCTGTAATCCCTTACAAATTGAGCTCACGATAAGTTGTGATGCTTGAATGAGATCACCCTCATCAATAACCTGAGACTTACTGACATCAAATAAAATTCGATCAAGCATTCGGGTCATAGCGGCTCGTCCGGAATATGAATATGTAGGGAGGCAAACACATCTAACAAATCAAGGCTGGCTTCACATAACATGGGATCAAACTGTTTACCCGATTGCGCTAAGATGTACTCGCGCACCGCCCCAACAGACCAAGCCTCTTTGTAACTTCGCTTGGAAAGCAAAGCATCAATTACATCAACAATCGCCATCAGGCGGCCTTCAATAGGAATTTCTTCCTGCGATAGCCCACGGGGATAACCTTGCCCATCCCAACGTTCATGATGAGTATAAGCAATTCTAGCGCCCATTTTGGCAATGATACGATTTGAGCCAACCAACAAGTTATAACCCTTCTCTGCGTGGGTTTGCATAATCGCCCATTCCTCGGCATCGAGTTTACCGGGCTTATGCAAAATACTCTCAGGGATACCGATTTTGCCTACATCATGAAGAGGCGCCGCATAACGAATGGTTTCGATAAAGTCTGCCTTCATACCAATGGCAATCGCGAGCATTTCTGTCATGCGCGCTACACGGCGCACATGGGCTCCCGTCTCCTTACTGCGCTGCTCAATGGCATCTCCAATGATTAAAATTAGCTCCCTTTGTGTCTGCTGCACATTTTCGCGACCCGATAAGTTCTCAAAGGTTAAGCTCACATTTGCCGCAAATAGCTCAAGAATGCTGACTTGAAAATCCGTTAACTTAGTGTTGTGTTGTAAATAGAGAATACTGGTGACATGGCCACTAAGCTCATAAAATCCAACATAAATATTGTCACGGATCAGCGAGGTTTTTAGCGCTATCGCTTCAATAATATGTTCCCGCACATCCCCTGGCAGAGTCTCAACGCTGCCACCTTCAAAGTAACTGATCATATCTCCCGTGGCGGCCAGCAGATTCATTTGAGTATCGAGGTAAAGGTCTTGATGATAACTCGTGAGATAAAGAGCCGAGCTTTCAAGATTGAGCAGCTGCAAGGTCTGTTCGAGCACTGCACTACCAAAGTTATGCAATGTATGGCTCTTAAGTACAGAGGTGGAAGCAGCAATCACTTTTTCCATCCCCTTTTGGCTTTGCTCGATAATTTTTATATCGCGATAGGAGCGCAATGACGTGTACACACAAGACTTAAGCCGAGCCGCGGTGAGCTCTGTTTTAGCTTTATAATCGTTAATGTCAAAATCCCGAATAACTTGCTCTTCAGGTGCTTGCCCCGGCTGACCCGTACGTAAAATGATGCGGGTACTGTGGTTATTTAATTCAGTGCGAATTTTTTGGACTAGCTCTAAGCCTGCATGATCGGTTTCCATGACGACATCAATAAAGGCCAAGGCAATATCTGATTCAGTTTGAAATAATGTTAAACCTTCAGCAGCGCTGTAACAGGAGTAGAACTGCAAGACTCGATTATCTAAGGTCAGATTTTTTAACGCAAATCGAGTGACATCATGGATCCCAGGTTCATCATCAATAATAGCCACCTTCCAAATGCCTTGTTTAGGCTTATGGGATGTATCTTCGATAACATCAGCACTTTTCTTAAATAACGCCACAAAACCACCGTTTACGATGAATAGTTACGTTTTAGTATAGATTCAATCTTAAAAGTGACTAGTTTCAAAGGATAAATTATCATCCCATTAATTACAGCTTAGGACTAACAACTAACATACTGGCCACTTAAAACCCACACAAAAACAACTTAAGCTATTGTTATAAAAATAGAAATAGCAAAAGTTAGCCTAACCCAGTCTTGGCGGGTATGATGAGTGCACGTAATGCATAATTCCCAAAATTTCTATTGGAGCTACTATGAAAAAATCACTATGTTACATCGCGCTGCTGGCTTTATTCACCACGGCTTGCTCAGAAGCCCCAAAAGAAGAAACGGCAGTCAATACAGCCCAAGCTCAAACAGAAGCGGCAAAATCCGTCCCAGTAGGTGATACCAGCCAGAACTCGCTCGATTGGGCAGGTAGTTATGAAGGTGTATTGCCTTGCGCCAGTTGTGAAGGAATGCAAACCCTAATCACTTTGCAAGCTGATAATAGCTTTGTTCAAGAAACAGTTTATTTAGGTAAAGATGAAAAGATTTTAAAACTGATGGGTAAAGTGACATGGGACGAACTGGGCCAGAAAATCACTCTAGAAGATGGTACACAATATTTGGTCGGTGAAAATCAGTTGATCATGTTAGACACTGAAGGCAAACGGATCACCGGCGAACTTGCTGCAAATTATGTGTTGAAAAAGAAAGGTCTATAAAAGCAGAGCTGGCAGCTAGCACTCAGCTGCGGTATTAGATTATGAATAACGGCGGCTTTGTACTTAACGTAAGAGCAAAGCCTCCGTACCGTTATCCATAAGTCACACAGAAATGTTCTGCAATCGCAAAGCCATGCTTTAGAAGTTGTTAAGCTAAGAAAGGCGAATCAAACCTTCTTAACCAATAAAGAGGTGATTTTGAATAACAGCATACAACTGATCCGCTATCAAGATTGCCCATCAACGCCATGGAAAAATGGTGGTGGAAGCACAAAACAGCTACTCATTTCCCCCATCAATGCCGAACTTACTGAATTTGATTATCGGATCAGCATTGCAAGTATTAGCAGCAACGGACCTTTTTCATCATTTATTGGCATAGACAGGCAACTGGTCATTCTGAAAGGTGATGGTGTTGAACTCAGCATCAATAGTCATGAAAGGACAAAACAGATAAATGGCCTTGGAGCTGGAGAAAAGATATCAGGAAATACAAATACAACTGAATATAAGCGACTCACGCCAGCTGATAGCCCATTCTGCTTTGCTGGTGAAACCTCAATAACAAGTCAATTATTAGGCAGTGATGTTATTGATTTCAATGTCATGACCAAACGCGGCGCATTTAAAGCGCATACGCAAAGGCTTAGCTTTGATGACATATTTATCGAAGAACAGATTGCAACCTCAAACAACTATCCAAATGAACTGCAAAAAACTGAAGCATACGTCCCTATCGTCCAAATACTTTGCTGCTTAGATACCGTGACATGGGAGCACAATGGCCAGGCTATCAAGATCATGCCCTATGATGTTCTCGTTTTCCAACAAGGGGATGGTATAAGGTGAAAATCAACAAGACCAAGTAGACTGCTTAAAGTGTCTATTACTGCCTGTCCCCTATAACAGTATTTACAGGTTAAGCTCCAATATTACTCAATTTGACGCGTTAAAATACCGAGCCACTATCCACTCGACAGTTTTTCTGAGCCCAGAATCGAAGGACTCTAATGGTTGCCAACCAAGTTCTCGCTGGATCTTGCTCGCATCAATAGCATAACGCACATCATGCCCAGGTCTGTAACGTCGTTTGTTTAATCAGCATACGGACCAAGGCAGAACCGATAAAGCCGGCTCCCCCCCGTAATAAGTATTCGCATATCACCTATCCCACAAGTAAAAGGTTAGAAAAACAAAAAGCCGAATCTAATAAATTCGGCCATCATAAAAGCGTGTACATCTATATTAGCTCTAGCAAAGTTAACTCACTTTGTAGTAAGTACGATACCAATCTACGACACTCTGAACGCCTTCTCGAACACTAACTTTAGCTTTATAGCCAGTTGCAGTGAACAGGTCCGCCGTATCAGCATAGGTTTTATAAACATCACCGGCCTGCATTTCCCTAAAATTTTTAATAGCTTCCCTACCTAATGCCCGTTCAATCTCTTGGATAAAATCCATCAAATTAATCGGGCTTCCATGGCCGATATTATACACTTTATAAGGGGCAGAGCTGCCAGCGGGCGTGCCGGTTTCAACCTTCCAAAGTTCATTACGCCTAGGTATCACATCTGCGATACGCACAACCCCTTCAACAATATCGTCAACATGGGTAAAATCACGCCACATATCACCGTTATTATTTATATCAATTGGTTGACCTTCTAGTATTTTCTTAGTGAAAATAAAGGGCGCCATATCAGGTCGCCCCCAAGGGCCATACACAGTAAAAAATCGCAAGCCAGTGGTAGGCATATTGTATAAGTGCGAATAACTATGTGCCATCAGCTCATTAGACTTTTTGGTCGCCGCATATAAGGATACAGGATGATCAACAGAATCAGAGGTTGAAAATGGCGTTTTTTCATTTAGGCCGTAAACAGAACTGGATGAAGCATAAATCAAATGCTGTACTTTTGTATGTCGGCACCCTTCTAAAATATTAAGATGACCCACTAAGTTACTATCCGCATAGGCCATTGGATTTTCAATTGAATAACGAACACCAGCCTGCGCCGCTAAATGTATAACCCGATCAAAACGTTCATTAATAAATAAACGCGAAACAAGGTCACGGTCCGCTATATCCAACTTAATAAATGTAAATGAAGTATCACTGACGATAAGTGCTAACCGAGCTAATTTCAGAGAAACATCATAATAGTCATTTAAGTTATCAATACCAGTAACAGAGTGGCCGCAACTCAGCAACCTTTCACAAACCTTCGCTCCAATAAAACCTGCAGCACCTGTCACTAAATATTTCATTTTTACATCCTAAATTCAGCACTTAACTCAACAAAATTAATCGCTACCGAATAAATCACGGGTGTAAACTTTGCCAACAACATCCGCAAGCTCTTTAGCCATGCGATTCGACACAATAACATCAGCCATAACTTTAAATTCAGCTAGATCTGTCACCACACGGGAGTGGTAAAATTCAGCCTCTTTTAATACAGGTTCATAAACAATGACTTCTATGCCCTTAGCCTTTAAGCGCTTCATGATCCCTTGAATACTTGAAGCTCGGAAGTTATCAGAACCCGACTTCATGATAAGACGATAAATACCTACTGTTCGAGGATTACGGCTTAGAATTGAATCAGCAATAAAGTCTTTACGCGTCGTATTAGAATCCACAATCGCGCCAATAATGCTGTTAGGTACATCGGCATAATTAGCCCGTAATTGTTTTGTATCTTTAGGTAAACAATAACCACCATAACCAAAAGAGGGGTTATTGTAATGGTCGCCGATACGCGGATCCAAACACACTCCCTCAATAATTTGCTTCGAATTTAAGCCATGAGTCTCTGCATAAGTATCAAGTTCGTTAAAATAAGCGACTCGCATCGCAAGGTAGGTATTTGAAAATAATTTTACCGCTTCAGCTTCAGTCGAATCGGTAAATAATACTTGAATATCCTTCTTTATAGCACCTTGCACTAATAAATCGGCAAAGACTTTAGCACGTTCACTACGTTCACCAACGATGATCCGTGATGGGTATAAATTATCATAGAGCGCTTTACCCTCTCGCAAAAATTCTGGCGAAAAGATAATATTTTCACAATTATATTTATCTTTAACTTTAGCAGTAAAGCCCACTGGCACAGTGGATTTAATCACCATTACCGCATTAGGGTTGATCGCTAATACATCTTGGATCACTGCCTCAACAGAGGATGTATTAAAGTAATTGGTTTTAGGATCATAATCAGTCGGCGTCGCAATAATAACAAACTCTGCATTTTTATAAGCTAACTGCTTATCTAAAGTGGCAGTTAAATTAAGTTCGTAATGAGCTAAAAAATTTTCAATTTCATGATCGACAATAGGTGATTGTTTGTGATTAACTAGCTTAACTTTTTCAGCAATAATATCAACAGCAACTACTTCGTTATGTTGCGCCAAAAGCACTGCATTTGATAAACCTACATAACCCGTACCTGCAATAGCGACTTTCATTTTATTTCCTATATTTTATAAAACCATTTACAGCATACCAACTAAAATACCAAGCGCTTTGCAGTAAATTTAACCCAACCACATCGCGATATAAACGCCATTGATAACGTGCGGCATTAAGCTTATTTTGAGACATACCACTATCAGTACGGTAGTGTGCTAGCACCACAGGAATACCATGAGCTTCACCACAAAGCTTCAGCAACTTAAGCCACAATCCCATATCTTGCCGCTTACGAATAAGTGGCATAGTTTGGCGGCCAAGCTTTTCGGCGTTAAACATCACAGTGAGGCAGCCGATCACACAGCCATAGAGCAGTTGGTTATGGGTTGTGCACATAGGAGGGATGATTTCTCCACCCATTCCCGCTTCTGAGAATTTTTGGTAGGCAGTATAAGTAAATAGAGCGCCTGTTTGCTCCATATAGGCTACTTGGATGTTGAGTTTATTGGGGAGCCATAAGTCATCTGCATCTAAAAAAGCAATGTACTTGCCTATGGAGCGTTGAATAGACTGGTTGCGCGAAAAACCAGCACCAGAGTTAACAGGGTTAATTTCAATGCTGATACGAGAATCACTAAAAGCTAATTGTCTTACTAATTCAACAGTGTTATCAGTGGAACAATCGTCAGTGATTAGTAATTCCCAATATGGATAATCTTGCTTTTGCACGCTCTCAATACTGCTAACAATAGTGGATGCAGAATTATAAGAAGGCATAACTATTGAAACTTTTGCTTCGCACATTATTTATTTACCAAACTATCAATAGCATTAGATATAAAAATCAGTCCATAACCAGCACGCCAAGCTATTGGAAACTTTTTAACCACAAATAACATAAAAATAAGCCCCCCTACTTTGGGGTAAACTCTACTGAACATTGCTCTCTTTGCATTTACTTTTTGTTGAGTGGAAAAAAAGTCAACCCCGGATGTGATAGGTGGGTGTGTGCAAATCTCAATTGGATAACGCTTTACTAAAAGTCGATTATCAAGACAATCTGACAGAAAAATCATTTCTTCCCCAGAAGGGTATTGCGAACCTAAACCGAATAACTCATCAAATTTTAAATGAGCTTTTAAAATTGAGCTCCTTTTTACACAAATATCAATTGATGATGGATTTGCAATATTAAATTTATTATGCCAAAAAGTCCTCTTATGCCGTAATGTAGAATTACCATTAGTATATCTATGGTAGTAAGTTGCAACATCAACATCATCTTCTTTAACTCTACTCAAGAGAGTATATATATCAACAATTGAAAATGTAACATCATCATCCATGATCATAACATAGTCACCATCAGCATGCTCTAAAGCAACATTCCGACTAACCGAAAGTCCTTTTTCCATTAATGGAACATAAATAACATCTGATCTATTAATCAAACTTTCCAAATAAGTAGATGAAACTTCATCCGGTTCTTGATGAACAATAACATATTGTACACCTTCATAAGGTAATAAACTCATTTTTTCAATACGATTAGATATTGTCGATACTGCAATTGATAACAAATACACTTTATAATCACCTTATACAATAATCATGATTATCGCTAAATCTTGTACCTTTCAAAATATATATACTCAAAGCAAGAAAAATCCACATTGGTGATATATATATCGAACTAGTAGTAAAATAAACCAAAGATATAGTAATAAAAACAAGTCTATATTTATCTATAAAAACCATCAGGATTATAGGTAACAAATAAAGACTTCCAAGCAATAAGCCTGTTGATAAATAAATCTCAATAAATCCATTCTGATTTGAAACTGTACCTAATGATGACTTTCCATGGTAAAAATATTCCTTTATAGCCTCAATTGTATTGCCAACACCAGCGCCCATTGGCAAATTGCTAATAACATTAACCGCTTTAAAATATGAACCAAATATTCTAGCATTAGCAGAACCATCACTCCCATCAATAATAGTCAATATCCGAACAATTAATGGGTTGTCATAAAAAGCTATAAAAACGCCCATAATCAAAATAAAAAAAACAATGCCAATAAGTAAACGTATTTTTTTTGAACTCACGGATAGAAAACATAAAATTAAAAATGATAGTATACCAGCAATAGAAAAGGTTAACATAAAACCTATTCCAACTAAAATCAGCTCCCAGAAATTTAAATATTTAACCTTGCTATATCGTTCAAAGGCTACTAATATACCAAATAAATAGACATTGAACCATCCATACCACGATGGTTCTTCAAAAAGACCACCAAAGCGCATATACAAAGTATAATCATATATATTAAGCCACTCATGTCTATTGCTTTGTTCTCCGTGAGCAACTATGTTAAACAAGTCATGGTATCCCATATTAAACATAATAAAGAAAACCAATTGAATAATCGGACAAAATAACAAAAACCATTTAATTCCATATGCTACATCAATTCTATCAGACCATCTTTTTAACCACAAAGGCAAAAACGATATTGCTAAAATTAAAAGACAATTTCTAAATGAGGATAATATAAAACTCTCAGTATTAAAAAATTGTTGTTCCTTTATAAAAATAACAGATATAATTGACAAGGCAAACCAAACCCAATACAGAGCCAGAACATAATCAAAATATAAACGCTTATATTTAAAAAATGAAACTAATATAAAAGCAATGACAGCATAATCAGATAATGGAATTCCAAAACGTATAGAATATAAAGATAAAAACAAGATGAAGACAAATGAAACATGCCTTTTATAAAAATCAAAAAAAGAATCCAATTTAAACATGCCTCAGTCAATTAATACAACTACCATTTCTGTTTATATAAACAACCTAAGCCTTCTAAGCAAACCTAATGGAGACATTATCTTTAATGCTTTAGTAAAAAATGATTTTCTATTTTTAAATATGTGCAAAATTATCAAATTATTAAAGTAAGACATTTTTACATCAACGAAAATAAGATATTTTTTTATAGGTCCGGTCAATAAACTATACTTAACGACACAACGTCTAACTTCATTGTTTAAATTTATATTAATTGCATTCTTAAATGATAAAGAAATACTTTCAGAAACTCTATATTTAACAACCAGACATTTCATCAAATATAACTTATACCCAGAACTAGTTAGCTTAAGCCATAATGGATAATCATCTAAATTTTTAAACTGTAGATCTGCATAACCGATACTCTTTAGAGACTTCTTACTTATAAAGCTAGCTGGTGCATGAGGCACATTTCCAATTAACAAAGCTTCAAATTGTTTTTTTGCATCTAAATTAAAAAATTTTTCTCCATAAGAGTCTTTCGTAGGATATAATTTAGCATCATCTATGGGGAATTTTTTTACCAAACCAAAAACACAGTCTATACCCTCTTGCTTGCATATAAATGCAACGAGATCATCTAAGGCATTAATTGTTAATAGATCATCCCCAGCAATAGTCTTTATCCACTCGGATGTAGCGGCTTTCCAAACTATATTGCAGTTCTTAGATATGCCACCGTTAACTTCATTGGCAAAAAACTTCACATCGTTAAATTTAATTTTGTATTGTGCTAGCCAGTCGTTAATTACTTGTACAGTATTATCTTTCGAGCCATCATCAGAGATAATCAATTCGATATTTTCTGGGCCATAAGTTTGGTTAACAATACTATCAAGCGTTTCCAGTACTGTAGCAGCGGAGTGATAGGTAATAACTGCTACCGTGACGATTTGTTTATTATGTTTTTTGACCGTATTAGTGTTCATTTACATCTCATTTCAAATCAAAAAAAGCCAAGCCCTGCCCAGCTTTCACAATCACATTGGCGGGGATATCTTGCGAAATAATGCTACCGGCACCAATAACGCTGTTATCACCAATGCTTACACCTTGCAAAATGATCACGTTAGCGCCGATAAAAACATTACGGCCAATGTTGACGGGTTTACATTGGTAATCGCTGCTTAGGCGCTTCGCTGGGTGCAGTGAGTGGAAATTACTATCAAAGCAGATAAAGTTGGGGCCAATTAATGTATCATCACCTATTGTTATGCTTGTTTTATCCGCGATGATGTTCGCATTATTATTAATAAAAACACGTTCGCCTATATCAATTTTTGCCGTTGAATGTCTTGCCTCAAGATAAAACTCTCCACGATAGAGATTAGGCGATGGATAACAACCTAATATACAACCTTTATTTAAAAGGAATCTACCTTTCCCTTGAATATTTAATGATTGAGCCACCCTCACTTTACCACTACAAACAACACCCGGCAACAGACCGAATTTATATGAAAAATTAAAAAATAGATTCCGTAGTTTAATGGTGATTATTGGGCGAATTTTTTTGCATTTACGTAGATAGTTATAAAACATAGTGAGTAATTGACCAAATAAGCAATAGTTGCGCCTTTTAACCCCATATTAGCAACAAATAAATAGGTTAAGGCGACAAATGAGAAAGAGAAAACTATTTCAGTGCACATAAACCATTTAGTAGCACCACGGGATAACATAGGATAAGCATATAACCAGCTAGCAATTTTAATCACATCTCCGGTTAGTTGAATTGCAAATAATTCGCGCGCGCTGCGAAACTCTTCCGTAAACAACAGTGATATAGCAACATCCCGCAATAAATATACGCCAAGTGCCATAACAGAGACTATAGGAATAATTACACGTGCAGTTTTATTAATTTCACTAACAATCGTTTCCACGCCTTTTAACGATGACAAGCGTGGCAAATAATAAGTACCTAGCGCCATGGTGATCACGCTAAGATAGACTTCAGATATTTTCCAGACTGCTTGCCATTGGCCTGTGGCCACCCAGCCCACTTGGTCAATTAAGATATTACGCACTAAGATCAGCGACACAGGAACTGTTAAGGCGGTAGTGGCTGCCATCAGCATATAACTGCCAATCGCTTTGCGTGATTTGCTATCGGTTTTTCCCCACCAATAACGCAATTTAAACCAAGGTTGGCGTAAATTTGCGGCCAACATAACCACACCAATTAAAGCCGACTGCACCGCAGCGGCTAGTAATGCACCTTGAATATTGTACAAGGCGATCATGGACAACATAACACTGCCCGAGATCAGCGCTGAAAGCATACCAAGGCCCACATAGCGACGGTAAAGTTGCTGGCCGTTAATTACTGAATTACATAAAGTACCTATTGCTGCTAATGGCAATACAAATACAGTAGCCATCACCACCCATGCCAATGCCGCATCGTTAAATAACCAGTTAGCAATATGTTCAGCCAATAATAAACCGCTAGGAATGGCGATGGCCGAAATGATCAGCACCCATTGTAGCGATGCCCGCCACCATGGGGCACAAGCTGCATATCCTTGATCTTTATGTTCGGCGGTAAAGCGGACAATACCACTGCCCACAGGCGCATTGATTAAACCGTTTAAACAGCCAACCATACTTTGTACTTGACCCAGCATAGCCAGTCCCGTTGGGCCTGTATATATGGCAACCACTTTAGCAATTACAAAACCCATCGCCATTTTAAGCAGGGTTAATAACCCTGTCATCGCGGTTACTTTTAGCAAACGCTTCATGCATTAAAACCGTTTAGCACTGCTATTACTTGATTAGTTACTTCATCGCTCATAGTCGGATCTAAAGGAATAGATAAAACCTGTTGGTGAATAACTTCAGTTAGGGGCAAGTATTGCGACTGAAATTCACTATACGCTTGCTGTTTATGTGGAGGTATTGGGTAATGAATTAGCGTTTGAACGCCCTCATTAGCTAAATATTGCTGCAATACTTCGCGTTGATCACAACGCACCACAAACAGATGCCATACATGGGCTAATTCATCGGTTACTTGTGGCAAGATAATCTGCGGATTAGTAATACCTGCGCGATATTTTTGGGAAATTTGTTGACGGCGGGTGGTTTCAGCTTCTAGATAAGGCAGTTTTACTCGCAGCATAGCAGCTTGTATTTCGTCCAAACGGCTATTAACACCTTGATATAAATTTTCATATTTTTTATGGGAGCCATAATTACGAAGTGCCTTAAGAGTTTGTGCTAGATCATCGTCATTGGTAGTAATAGCACCGGCATCCCCAAGTGCACCAAGGTTTTTACCAGGATAGAAGCTAAATCCTGCCGCATGTCCCCAATTACCCGCACGTTTACCATTAATTTCTGCACCATGAGATTGCGCACAATCTTCTAATACTAGTAAATTAAACTCTTCGGCAATCGCCATAATTTCTAGCATTGGTGAAATTTGGCCATATAGATGCACAGGCAAAATAGCTTTAGTTTTAGGAGTTATAGCTGCACGGACAATTTCAGGATCTAAGTTGAATGTTACGGGATTAGGCTCTACCAAAATCGGAACAAAACCATTTTCGGTGATAGCTAATACAGAGGCAATATAGGTATTAGCTTGCACTATGATTTCATCTCCGGCTTTTAATTTACCTAACTCCTTCCAAGCTCTGAGTACTAAAATTAAAGCATCTAAGCCATTAGCAACACCAATCGCATGTTTAGTACCACAATAAGCAGCGAATTCGGCTTCAAATTGAGCAAGTTCATTGCCCATAATATACCAACCAGAATCAATTACTCGAGCACACGCATCCTTTAGCTCTTGCTGATGTTGTGTATTAATAGATTTTAAATCAAGGAAATTTATCATTTTACCTTACCAATAAGAATATAAATTTAAAACTATGAGCTATACATACCACCATTGACTTCGATATTAGCTGCAGTTGTATAAGCAGCTAAATCTGAAACCAAATAGCATACGGCAGCAGCGACTTCATCAACATGAGCTAAACGTCCGGTTGGAATAGTTTGCTTTATTTTATCTAAAATTTCAGGTTTTATTGCACTAACCATACTGGTTTCTGTATAACCTGGTGATATAGTATTGACCGTAACACCATATCTAGCACCTTCAAGTGCCAATGCTTTTGTAAATCCTTGGATACCCGCTTTTGCAGCACAATAATTGACTTGACCTATCTGCCCCTTATTTGCATTAATGGACGAAATATTAACAATCCTCCCAAACCCTTTCTCTTTCATTTTAATAAATATGGGTTGAGTTAAATTAAATAATGATAACAGATTTACATTGATAACATCCTTCCACGCTTCACTGGTCATTTTATGGAACATTGCATCTTTTGTTATACCTGCATTATTTATTAGAATATCAGGATAAGCATTCTCTTCATCCAATTCAGTCAATAATTGATGACAACTCTTGGCACAGGTAACATCAAGTTTTTTAAAAATAACATTATCCTTTTTACAGTTTGGCTCTGTAGTATTATAGGTCGCAACAACAAAGCAACCGCTATTGCTGAGAGAATTAACTATTGCAGCACCAATACCTTTTGTACCACCCGTAACTAATGCAACTCTCATAATACCAGTGCCTTAAATCTTTCAAAACTGTCAGCAACATCTTTTTTATTTATAGTGAAATAAAAATTATTACTATCCTCAGCTATGCATTTAGCTCCAAATTTCTCATGAAAACTAATAACTTTACAATTTTCTTTCATTACTTCAAAATGTGAATTATTTAAATTTAAGTGTCTAAAACCAAACTCATAAACTAATAATGCACTTTCTATAGCAGCATATCTTGTTTTTTTCTCATTAAGGATCCAACTCCCCCAGCAGAACGAATCTTCTCTTAAATCATAGACCCTAACGGTACCACATGCCGTCCCATCCAACTTCTCTATTATAAAATAAAATTGTTTACCCCCAACTTCATCCTTTTTATATTCAGTGATCCAGTCCCTCTGTGCATCCAGATCAGCACTAACTTTAGATAAAAACTGATTATAATTATCATCAAGCCTAAGACTTAAAATAAACGCAGCATCACTTTCTTCTACTAATCTAATTCTAATTGACTTTGATACTAACATTTTGAAGCCTCTTCTAGAAAATTTGAATAATCACGAATATAATCTGATTCATCATAGATATCACTTGCAAGCACTAACAATATACAATCGTCAGAGAAGTCATACATTTCATGCCATTGTAATGTATCAATTAGAAGACCCTGTTTACATGAATCCAGTATTATATCTTGCTTTGCAACTCCATCATCCATCAAAAAACGACAAGAACCAACTAAGCATATAGCGACTTGCTTAAGTGCTTTATGAGCATGAAAACCTCGTGCAGTTCCTTTAGCTGTACCATAAATGTAGTAAACCCGTTTAATATCAAATGGAATATGTCTATTTGCTTCTAGTGCAATCAATGCTCCACGAGTATCACCAAGTTCAGGAAAATCAATTAAAGTAACCAGGCTCATTTTACATCCTTTTATCTTTTA
Source organism: Shewanella sp. NKUCC06_TVS (assembly GCF_019345515.1). Taxonomy (NCBI): domain Bacteria; kingdom Pseudomonadati; phylum Pseudomonadota; class Gammaproteobacteria; order Alteromonadales; family Shewanellaceae; genus Shewanella; species Shewanella sp. NKUCC06_TVS. Next base: position 90,213 of record NZ_JAHKQX010000006.1, read on the forward strand.
GCAAATCAAGCAAATATTGACCGTAACTATTTTTAGCCATTGCACTTGCAATCTTTAATATGTGTTCCTCATTCAACCACGTATTTCGCCATGCTATTTCTTCTAAGCAGGCGATTTTATAGCCCTGCCTTTTCTCAATCGTTTCAACAAACATTGCCGCTTCTAAAAGACTTTCATATGTTCCTGTATCAAGCCAAGCAAAGCCGCGGCCTAAGACTTCAACATTTAACTGACCGATTTCCAGATAAGCTTGATTAATACTAGTAATTTCTAATTCGCCACGCGATGAAGGCTTAACATTCCTTGCAATATTCACAACTCGATTATCGTAAAAATATAAGCCTGTCACTGCAAAATTAGATTTGGGTTTTATGGGTTTTTCTTCAATACTAATGGCCTTTTGATTTTGATCAAATTCAACCACGCCAAAACGCTCAGGATCTTTCACTTGATAACCAAATACTGTTGCTCCAGTTGATCTTGCAGCAGCTTTTTTAAGTATGGGTGAAAAACCTTGCCCCCAAAAAATATTATCCCCAAGGGCTAAACACACACTATCGCTGCCAATAAACTCTTCACCAATAATAAATGCTTGTGCTAAACCATCAGGGCTTTGCTGCACGGCATATTGCAGATTTATGCCAAAATCACTGCCATCACCAAGTAGACGTTGAAATGAAGATTGGTCCTCAGGCGTAGTGATAATTAAAATATCCCGTATCCCTGCCAGCATTAGTACAGAAATGGGATAATAAATCATGGGTTTATCGTAGACAGGTAATAGCTGTTTCGAAACCCCTTTAGTAATCGGGTACAAACGAGTACCAGAACCGCCAGCGAGAATAATTCCTTTCATATTAAAATCAGTTCCTAGATAAAGAGATCCTAGGTTTAAAGAAAAACTAGGACATAAAACAAAATAATAAAAGAGATTAAATGCCTAAACGCTCTCGCTGATAGCTACCATCTTGGACATGCTGACACCACTCTTGATTCGTTAAATACCATTCAATGGTTTTACGAAGGCCGGTTTCGAAGGTCTCTTCTGGTTGCCAGTTAAGCTCATTACTCATTTTCGTAGCATCTATGGCATAGCGTCGATCATGGCCGGGTCTGTCTGTGACATAAGTTATTTGCTCAGCGTAAGGAGTATCTTTAGGCATTAAAACATCTAAAATACTGCAGATGGCCTGTACCACTTCAAAATTCTGCTTTTCGTTATGACCGCCAATATTATAGGTTTCACCGACTTTGCCACTTGTAACAACTTTATAGAGTGCACGAGCATGGTCTTCTACATATAGCCAATCACGGATCTGATCACCTTTGCCATAAATAGGTAATGGCTTTCCTTCTAGTGCATTAAGGATCACTAGCGGGATCAGCTTTTCAGGGAAGTGATAAGGACCATAGTTGTTGGAGCAATTAGTCACTATGGTAGGTAAGCCATAGGTACGTAACCATGCACGAACTAAGTGATCACTTGATGCTTTAGAAGCTGAATACGGACTGCTAGGAGCATAAGGTGTTGTTTCAATGAATAATGGTAACTCTTTATTCGCTGAAGGCTCCGTACCATCTTCAATATCATCAGGATGCGGTAAATCGCCATAAACCTCATCAGTGGAAATATGATGGAAGCGAAAGGCATTTTTTGCTTGGTCAGATAAACTACTCCAATAAGCACGTGTAGCTTCAAGCAGAGTATAAGTACCAACGATGTTGGTTTGAATAAAATCTGATGGACCAGTAATTGAACGGTCGACATGAGACTCTGCCGCTAAATGCATAACTGCATCAGGTTGATACTGTGCAAATACTCTATCTAGTTCTGCTCTGTCACAAATATCAACTTGCTCGAACGCGTATCTTTCATTTTTGTCTACGCTTACAAGTGACTCAAGATTGCCTGCATACGTCAGTTTATCTACGTTAATCACATAATCTTGGGTGTTGCCAATAATATGGCGAACTACTGCAGAGCCAATAAAACCTGCACCACCAGTAACTAAAATATTCATTAAATCTGACCTACATAATTATAAATAAGAGCTAGAGCTATCTACCCATACCAAATAACACAACTTTCACCGTTTTTAGTAAAATTTTAATATCCAACAGTGAGCTATGATGCTTAATATAATAAATATCATATTTATGTTTCCAAACAGCATCCTCAACTGATGCACCATAAGGATAACTGACTTGGGCTAACCCTGTAACTCCTGGCTTAACCGCATGGCGAAAACGATAATAAGGTATTTCCTTTTCAAGCTCATCAATAAATACTTCCCGCTCTGGTCTTGGCCCTACTATTGACATTTCCCCCCTAAGAATATTGATTATCTGAGGTAATTCATCAATACGGGTTTTGCGAATAAAGTTACCCACTTTAGTTACTCGAACATCATTTTGCGTTGCCCATTGTGCTCCAGCTTTTTCAGCATCACTGCGCATAGAGCGGAATTTTATCACCTCAAACTCATCATTATATTGCCCAGTACGCCGTTGCTTATAAAACACAGGCCCTGGACTTTCTAATTTAATTGCTAAAGCAGTAATCAAGCCAATCGGTATAGCGATGGAGCAGAGCAAAAAGGCTGCAAATAAGTCTATTACACGTTTAGCTAGTTGGGTGCGTTTAGTCGATAAAATGGAAAATGCTTTTTGGTGCAAAAAATAACCACTATGAAGTAAGCGTACTTCAGTATAACCCAACCTCTCATCCAGATAACTGACCAAAGGTTCAACCCAAGCTCCTAATTCAGTAGCCTTAACCAAGAATTGCCTTTGCTCTTTGGTTAAACGCGCACTTTCAAAATGGCAAATCACTTTGCAACTTAAATCAGTAATGCTGTAATCATTAACGACCATATCGAATGAGTAATCATCAATAATCTCACCTATCTCTAACTCCCTATCTTTTGGGCAATAGACATAAATTACCTCCTGAGTTAGTACCTGTCGTTTTGACTTAAAACGTTTAATTACTGTTTTAATTGGTTGAAACTCTTCGGCATCTACTATTTCATTTACTCGTAAATTCATACAAAGACCTAATTTGTTAACCATTAGGATGGCCTATGGCATGCAGAGCACAGCTATATGACTTTAAAATCAAATGCGGAAACCCTACGTTGATATTCTATACACTCTGTTTACGAGCAAAGTGCCTTATTAAAACAAACATCACACCTAACATACTGCCAAGCATAGAGCCTAATACGCAAATTAATGCGCGTTTAGGTTTTGCCTTTTCTTCAGGCACTAATGCTGGATCTATGGTTTTAAAGACGTATTCATCCCGTACTTCAGCGAACATAATAGTTTTAGCTTGTTCTTCAATCAATTTGTAGAGAATCGTTTTAATATCAGCGACATTAGTTAAGGTAATTTGCCTATTTAAAAACTCACTACTAAGATTAGCCTCGGCAACATCACGCTCTTTCATAACCTTATTGATATCTTCGACTAACCAAGTAACCCATTGTTTTGCAACGCTTGGAGATATATGTTCTATGGATAGCGTCACCATTCCAGTTTCTTTATCCGTATTAATAGCTAATATTTTGCTGAAAACTTTATAGGCTTCTTGCATTGAAGGTTCAGGTTTAAGTGGAGGGTCAACTTTGCGTACCCAATGATTTGATTTAACATCATAAAGATCCGCATCGTATACGATTATATCTAAATCTCGATCCCACTTTTTTGCAGCCATTAAATCAGCAAGAATATTATGTTTTTGAATGAAATCACTGGTAAATTGACGGGATTTTAATACTTCAATTGAAAGCTGAGTTTTATCTGTACCGCCTTTGCTGCCTAAATTCACTCCAGCTAAGCTGGCTAAACCGCCAAATTGAGAGGCTAATGCACTTAACCCACCACCTTGCTCTTCTGCTGCTGGGGCCAGCAATGCCTCAGATTTATAGATATTGGGTTGCATTATCGCAAACACCACAGAACCAATAGCGAATACTGCCGTAATGACAATGATTAACCATTTGCCTTGCCAGATGACAGAAAAAAGCTCGCGAAGATCGATTTCGTCGTCTTGCACAGCCGGCGGAAACTTTGCATCTTGTATATATTTGTTTATTTCATTAGACATTTAAAACTTATCTCGTTATGTAAGTTCTCGTAGACGGTTAACGGAACGTTCGCAGTCTCACTCACGGAACGCTGCGCTTACGATAACAGACAATGCTTTTAGCGTAAGGGCGAAGCCAGTTCCGTTAGTCACGTAGTGACGTTCTGTAGCCGCAAAGCGGCGTGCGCTTATTTATTTTCTGAATTTCGACCTTTAATCGATTTGATTAACCCAGCTAGCATGGCGGATATTCTTTCAGTTTTTATTAGTAAATCATCAACATAATTTGGTTCTAAATAACCAATATCTTTACCAATCATGGCTTGCGTAATCAATTCCGCAAGCGAAGCTTTAGAAATATATAAAAACTGTATTTGCTCTTTAGCGCCATAACGTTCCATTCCCTCAGCAATATTTGACGGGACAGAAAGGCCAGACCGAGTAATTTGATCTCTGAAGCCCCAATCTCGAAGGTCTTTTGTTGCTATATAAATAGAAGATGATAATTCGTAACTAAGTTGCCAGACTTCTAGCTTTTGAAACTTCATATCCATTCCTTGGAAAAATTTAAAACCAATCACGGTTGACGGAACGTTCGCAGTCTCACTCACGGAACGCTGTGCTTACGGATAACAGACAATGCTTTTACCGTAAGGGCGAAGCCCGTTCCGTTATCCGTGAGTCACGTAGTGACGTTCCGTTATCCTAGTAACATCCGCAAGTCACGTAGTGACGTTCTGTAGTCGCAACGCGGCTTTCCTAGCCCCTTAGTTCTACAGCCCTGCGATAACTGATACAGCGACGGCGGTGTTATAGATAATACCCGTGATCTGTGTCCAGAGACTTAGGTTATCTTTATATTCCGTATCTAATGGCACAATAATGGTATCACCTGGTTGTAACTGGTCTTCACTACTAAACCAACTCGAACGACCAGGCATGAGTACTGAGCCATTTGCTTGAATAACATAAGTGCGATCTTCATCTGCACGTTTACGCGCACCACCTGACATAGCTAAATACTGGTCTAAAGTTAAGCCATCTTTAAATCTGTGAGTTGCGGGGTGCTGAACCTCTCCCATCACTGCAATAGTTTGTTTAGTCGATGGAACATAGAGGATATCGGCATCTTCAAGCTGTATATTAGCTTGCTCAATCCCTAATGAAATTGCAGGTAAGTCGACAACGAGGCGCCCTACAGCCTTTATATTTTCTAAATCGGTTAACATTAATTGCGCATCCGCATAATTAACAACCGCACCGTCTTTAGATACTCCACGCGTCGCGATATCACGACGCAATTGATCGGCTAACTTCTTAATCTCAATCTGCTCTTGTTGACGCACAGAATCCCGAACAAATACTGCAGAAGGTAAATAAGCATATTCAGTAAACCCACCGACACGAGCGATTAAATCATTTAGTGTTTCACCGCGGCGGATATTGTAGCGCCCAGGGAATTTTACTTCGCCCCGAATTTCAACAACTTTAGATTCTTGCCAATCAGGAGTCGTCATCACTGTTAGCATGTCACGCCCAGTTAAACGGATATTCGCGCTTTCAACTCCTTGTAAGGCTTGAGTCAAGTCAAGATTATTATGCTCAACTTTTGAGCCATTGATATCGGTTGAGGTGGTGGTTAATTCAGCTCTTGCGGTATAAGCACCTTCTTTTAAGCCACCCGCAGCGATCACTAAATCATTAACACGAGCACCCACAGTCAGCGGATATACTCCTGGCTCTCTGACCTGTCCATCAATAGCAACAATTTGAATACCCGAGCCTGCTCGCCCTTGGCTATTTAATTTAACCATTACAGGGTACAGTAATTCTTGACGGCCCATCTGATTACTGAGTTTAAGTAGTTCTGTATCGTCAAATAAATTAGCCAACATTTTATTGACGACCCCTTTAACAACCTCTGCTTCTTCAGACTCTTTCTTATCTGTGAGCACTACACCAGCAAGGTCAGAACGTTGCGATAACCTAGTTTTATCGAGTTGAACAAACCCCGCTTTAAATAAATCTGAACCTAAAAGATTACTCGTATTTAAAGAAGTGACTTTTCCAACACGCTCTTTTACTAATTTATTTAGCTCATAGCGATTCTGTATATCATCTGAAAAATTAAACAGGATAATTTTATCACGCGCATTTAAGCTAAGATCTTGGTCACTTTCTTTAGCACTAATCGCTTTCCCTGGTGAGAATTGATGCACTTCAATATCACCGTATTGATTCACTTCACGGATCACAATTGCATAATCAAGATCAGCAGAAGCCGCTAAGTCCCCCCACAGAGAAGGTAATACGTCACTCACTTTTTGACCAGCAAACCATTGATATTTACCCGGACGAACAACAGCCCCGGCTATGGTGATGGCACTCTCGTATTGCTCCGACGCACTTTTTACGCGAACAATATCACCTGCTTTGGCTGGTGTATTTCGACCTTGCTCAGAAGTTAAGTCTACGTTCACTATGGTTTTCAGAGATTTACTATTATAACGCTCTATTGAACTGCTTTTAGGATATGCCCCGGTATTTAACCCAGCAGCCATTGCGATAACGTCAGCCATGCTCTCATTGTGCTTTAACTCATAAATGGCAGGACGTCTCACTTCGCCTGTTACGCTGACAAGACCGCCGATAGAAGGAATAAACACCACATCACCAGAATGGAGTCTTAAATCCCCCGACGCATCACCTCGCATTAGCAAGTCATAAAGATCTAAAGTACCAACTAGTTTGCCATTACGTTTCAGCTGTACATTACGTAATGAACCGATCTCGTTAACACCACCAGCAACAAACAAAGCCTGAGTGATAGTTGATAAACTTGAAACCGTATACGAACCTGGTTTATAGGCATCACCGGCCACAAAAATGCGTATCGAGCGCAATTCACCCATAGTGATGTTGGACTCAATACCTATCATTTGCTGACTAATACGCTGGGATAAAGAGTCTCTGAGCTCAGAGAAACTAAGCCCCATGACAGGTATTGGACCCAGCTCAGGGAACTGAATAACCCCCTCACGGTTAATAACTAGGTCATACTCTTTATTTTCTTTACCATAAAGCTGAACTTTAATGTTATCGCCTGGACCGACGAGATACTCTCCTGGAACCGGTACATCTGACACTGGTGCAAATGTGCTAGGTTCGCCAGCAAACATCTCATAACCGAAACGACGCAATTTTGTTTTGCTGGTATCTTCAGAAAAATCTAATTCAGCTTTAGCTGCTTTCTTATCGGCATCTGACACACGAGTATTGGTGTCTCTTGCCCCTACGACTTCAGGATTTGTAACCTGAGTCTGGGCCTGAGAGCCTGAAAGCATATTAGGATCAATACCGTATTGCTTAGCAAGCCTTGCCTGTTCAGATTTCGGTAATTGCTTGAACTGCTCAATCATTTGTGGAGATGGCGTAATGGCATGAACCTGAGCGCCCATCAATATTGTGGCGCCAAGGCCTACTATGATGAATTTTTTGATTTGTTGTAACACCAGATATCTCCGATTGGATTGAAAATGATAAAAAGCAGAGTTGCTAGAAAAAACAGAGCGTCACTGCACGATAGCTAGGTGCTAGAGTCTAGAGCGAAGCGACCTAGAGCCACGAAGTAGCGGGCCGTCCTTCTTTGCTTTCAGACACGCTACCGATCCGCGTAGCGGTCAGAGGCCTTCGGCGTCCGCTTAACGAATGAAACTATTTCATTCGATGTCTTTCAGACACGCTACCGCCCATAGATTGCGGCTTCTATATTGCCCTTCGCAATGCGAAAATTCATATTTTTCATTTACATAAACTACTTTATAAGAATAGTTAAGCTCTACACTCATCCAGTTACAGGGCGAAACTAAATCTAGTTACGCTAGCAAAATACCTTAACCATAGGATGCAAACACATAAGATAAGAGCTTATATTCTAACTTTATGATTATAGAATCTTACTTCAAAGATTCACTAACGATAGAACACTTAATGTTCAAACAGCCGTTTTTAAGATCACACCTTAACAGGTTACATTTTAAAAATATAACAACAAACCTTAAACAAAACCAACCAATTGATTTTTAATTAAATATTAAGCACCTTGCCACTTTGGTAAATACTTTATCAACTTCAAGGATAGCTAATATCTTACAGAATACTGAGCATTATTCTTACAAATAGGTTTGTACTTACGCACTTAAACACAAATTCGTTCTACACTTTGCTGTGGTACAGTAACCGTCTTTATCTGCCCCATAATGTTAAAAAGAACATGGCAACGTTTATTTGGGCATTTTTCTTGAAAAATGCCTTCGAGATCAACAAAAGGGCCATCAGTAAAACGAATTTTCTCCCCCGTTTTTAGCTCTAATGCTTCGGCTAATACTGTTTGGGAAGGCGTTAGTTCTTTCATGCGAATGGCATGGATAATTCTGTCGTCAATGGGCGTCATTTTCTCTTGACAATTGACGATTCGATTAACGCCACGAGTAGAATGGACCTGCCTGACACTTGTCTGACTTGGGTCAAAATTGATGAATAAATAATTAGGAAAGAGTGGTACACGACAGACTTGTTTGCGCCCGCGCTGAGATTTCTCTTCAGAGACCATAGGCAAATACGTCTCTAAATTTTGAAGTGCTAAGTTCTGTTGTGCTCTCGCTTCACTACGAGGTTTACAATACAAAAGGTACCATGCCTTCATAAGCTAATCTCACTACCCTATAAATAAGTGACGTCCATTCACGGGTCGCAATCATAGCAAAGATGCTCAAGTCGGTGGAAGTAATTTTTCGACTATTCCAGTCTCTCGCTCGGTATGCATACAATGACACTCACATTAACTAATTCATAATTAAAATCACAACACTATACTGCTGATAATGTCACCACTTAGCTTACCAAAATTGACTTTGGTTGCTTTTAAGGGGTATATAAGGTGGGATTTTAGCGAAAATACCCATTTTACTGCTAAACACATTACTTTTATTATAAGAACGTAACAATAACCCATACGTAACTAGCGGTTATTCAACAATTAATGAATGCTATAAGCGCGAATTAATGGTTGATTAAACTTGCAGGCGATATTGGGACGAGCAACAACCATTTTTCTGTGGTGACATCATCCTGTTTCAGGGGCCCACAGGCAATCACGAGCTTAAGGTGGAAGACTTCATGAGCGTAGCAAAACCACAAGGAACGATGCTTGGGCATCCCAAGGGATTGTTCTTGCTGTTTACAACAGAACTTTGGGAACGATTTAGTTATTATGCAATGCGTGCCATTTTGGTACTGTATTTAGTTGATCAGGTGGGTAAACAAGGCGGTGGCGGCTTAGGATTTAGCCAAGCTGACGCTTTATCCTTGTATGGTACTTTTACTGCGTTAGTGTATTTAACGCCGCTGATTGGTGGTTGGTTAGCTGATAATTTTCTGGGTCAGCGCAAAGCCATTTATTTTGGTGGTGCGTTAATGGCGGCAGGCCAATTTATGCTAGCTGCGCCTCATGCTTGGTTTCCAGGTATTGAAACGACCATTTTTTATATCGGTTTAGGTACCCTCATTCTGGGTAATGGTTTATTTAAGCCGAACATTTCCACTATGGTGGGCGATCTCTACGAGGAAGGTGATCACCGTCGCGATGGTGCATTTACTATTTTCTATATGGGAATCAATTTAGGTGCGGCATTATCCGGCTTTATTGTTGCTTGGGCTTATACTAGCTTTGGCCACACTGAAATGGTTAATGGCCAAGAGGTTTTTGTTAATAACTGGCAGGCAGGTTTCTTCTGTGCTGGTATTGGTATGCTGCTGTCGCTGGTGATTCAATTTTTATTTGCTCAAAAACTGTTAGGTAACATTGGTACCGTGCCAGCGGCCAAGCTAGAACGTGAACGCCAGGCTAAGCTAGGCAATACCCGTAAAGAACCACTTACTAAAATTGAGCGTGATCGTCTCAAGGTAATTATGGTGCTGGGTTTGTTCACTATTATTTTCTGGGCGGGCTTTGAACAAGCGGGCGGGTTAATGAACTTATTTACCAATGAGTTTACTGACCGTTACATAGGTACTTGGGAAGTGCCCACGACTTATTTCCAATCGCTAAACGCTATTTTTATTGTGTTATTTGCCCCTGTAATTGCTTCTATCTGGATCCGTTTAGGTAAAAATGAACCTAATTCGCCAGTGAAATTTGCCTTAGGTTTGTTCTTATTGGCGATTGGCTTCTTGTTCATGATTGGCGCTGTGGTTGAGATGGGTAGCGATCCTACAGCTAAATCAAGCATGTGGTGGTTAGTGGGTGCTTATTTCTTCCATACTATGGGTGAATTATGTTTGTCACCTATTGGCTTATCTATGGTGACTAAACTTGCTCCACTGCGTATTGCCTCTTTGATGATGGGCGCTTGGTTCCTGTTTATTGCGATGGCGAACAAGGTTGCTGGGGTCGTAGGCTCTTTGATTGGTCACGGTGGTGGCAAAGAGGAACAACTTGCTAATGCTATGTCAATTTTTGCTGGTATCGCGATTACAGCGGCTCTGTCTGGCGTGATCCTGTATTTTATGGCTGACAAATTAGTCGATTGGATGCATGGCGCAGAAACCAAGCATCATACTGAAGCCGAAGCCTTAGAAAGCGAAATTGCAGTGACGGCTGAACATGAAGCGATAAAACGTTAATAATCCTGTTCGACTGTTTTTGATTGTTAAAACAAAACGCCTTACTCGCAAGAGTAAGGCGTTTTGTTAAGTCAGCTACTCGGTTATATACTCAATTTCGTCAAAGCGTCTAAAAACTAAAAGCTTAACTGTAGAAAACCACCAGCAGGTAGCGTTGCATCATAGACTAAGCCCTTAAACTTGTTATCAAGTAAAGCTTGTTTATGCTCAGGCTCACTTGTCGCAATACATAACTGTTCTTGCGGTAAAATACTGCGGAACTGAATGCTCGGTTTACCCCAGTCTAACACGCCAAGCTGCAGACTCTCAGACAGTGCTAACGGGCTTAATCCCTCGTCATTACGCAGATAACAACGCAACCCCTTACCCGCCTGTGCAATAGCAGCACGGTACTTAGTTAGCTCAATGGCAACATAAATCATATCGGCTTTAATATCGAGACCAGATTTCACTAAACGCTCGTTCAAATAGCTCATCATGTTAAAGGGTTCAATAATGCTTTGACTCTGACCATTCCTAAAATCTTTAAGCTTCTGATTAACAAAACTTCTCAGCAGAACGCAGGCAAACGCAGCTCGATTATCCTCTGGGTACAAATGGGCCATGTACATAATCAGGTAATCACTACCTACCATAGTTGAATCAATGAAATAACTGCTTATATCGCTATTTTTATAAAGGCTATAGTCAACCTTGGCTGCCGGATAACTAATATTTGAAGCGGGAAAGAGTTGTTGCTGAACTTGTTTTGCCGCAGCAACACTTTGCTCAAGCAATGCTAGATTATCACTTAATTCTTGGTGGGATAGTGCGTCAAAATCTGCGGCTTGAGTATCATCAATGTAGGAACTATGAAGGCTTTGTTTAATGGCTTGTTCAATAATAAATAAATCAGATACTGGCTTAACGAGATAATCACTTGCGCCAATGCGTAAGGCTTCAACGACGTCAGCCATGACATTATTACCCGAGATCACGATAGAAGGCACTAAAGGCGCTAATCTTGTCATTTCCTTAAGCATATCAAGCCCACCGAGCTTAGGCATACTCAAGTCTGCAAGAACAATATCGAAGCGCTGCGATTTAAAAACTGACAATCCTTGTTCACCATCACAGGCTTGTGTGACTTGCGCACCTCTGCTATCGAGAAAGCTTGCAACAATCTGCCTAAACACGGGGTCATCTTCAACTAAAAGAACCGCAACACCATTTAACGCCATAAAGGTTCCCGAATAAAGTTCATCGCATAGCCATTACTCAAGTGAATATGCCAATAACAAAATTTAACAAGGCTAGCATTTGATGACTAAAGACAAATGCTGCCAAGTACGGCCAATAGGGTTACTCAAGCTCCTGCATATACTGATCGAGCAACTCATCATCATCTTGCTTTTGAGGGACATTACCATCATAGACTTTATAGTCCATGTGCTGTAAATATGCATCTTTGACAAAGGCATAGGGATCGAGTGCATTATCAACAAGTCGCTCTTGATCGATTGCTGATGCTCTAGAATGAAGGTTTTTAAGTCCCCATTTAACAATGGATTGCCACATTGTTAACTCAGACAATGGGAAGTATAGACCATCAACCCAATCAGACGCGAGTTCTCGCACAACATAAGGACCCGCAAATGGCGCCATGAAGTAAGGTCCATTAGGCACCCCATAATAACCGAGCACTTCATTAAACTCATCTTGCTTGCGGCTCATACCCATCATGTCAGCAACATCAATGACACCTAATAAGCCGACAGTAGAATTGATTGTAAAGCGTCCACCAGCATTAGCCGCCCAGCCCCACTTGCCCTGCAGCACATTGTTTACTAAGCTGCTAGGTTCCTCTAAATTCTGCACAAAGTTATTGATACCTGTTTTAGCAGGTGTAGGAATATAATCGTTATAACCATGGGCTACAGGACGATATAAATATCTATCTAGGTAGAGATAGTTGAAGTCCCACATAGCTCGGTTAAAGCCTTCGAACGGATCGCGGGGATCATCATAGGTAATTTGTACCTTAGCAGGTGTTTCCTGCTGAATGGTATCTGATAGGGATACTTCAGCCGATTGCACTTTAGGCAACAGCATTAACCCCAAAGATAATCCCATCCATTTTAACTTCATATCGCTCTCTTAATATAAATGTACAGTTTAGACATCAAATTTTCGCTAAAGTGACAATACAAAAATGACGATATAAAGATAATTCGTCTTAGTGGCATACTATCCAGTATGACAGTTCCTTTGTCACAAGGCGCATAAGCATACTTGGCAAAAAAAATTGGTCAATTGTTAATTTTACTAAACGAATGTATCGCAGGATAAACTATATAAGGTCATTAAATGGAGTCGATTCCACTTGTCAGCAGTCAAAATTCGCAGTTACACACTGCGATGGCTAACACTGATGCCCTCAATGCTACTCCACGCCCCATTCCAGTTCAGGTGCAAACATCACCTGAGGGAGATAGTATTATTCTAAACGGTACAGAATATAATTTAAAGCTAGTTAATGCTCAACAGCGGCAAATATTGTTGACTGCTAATAGCTTTTTAGTCACGCCCAATGCGCAGAACAGTTCAACTCCAACTAAGATAGTGCAAAACTCCACTAGCCAACTACTTGCGTTAGCTATACCTCTCGTACTGAAAATTCCTGAGGCAGTGATCAATCTGGCACAACAAAATGGCATCTCTCAGACGCAGCTTTCTGCACTCGCGGCTCGCACACAGGGCTATCCATTACCCAACGTCACTATAGTTAACAAGGAGCTTCAATTTGCTAATGGTACCGTTGTAGCACAAGATCCTGGACCCCAGCTGAATCAAGGTGAATTCATTGCGAAAATAGCCTTTCAACAAGGGCGCCCTATTTTATTACTCACCCCAATACAGAGCAAACTCGAAATCATAATTGGGGCGCCAGTAAATGAAACTCAGGTTCCCACAAATAAACCATCTTCTGATCTTGTGATCGCGAAAATTGAACCAGCCCAGATCATTGCGTCCTTTCTAAAAAAACTCGAAAATATCAACTTTTTACCTGAGCCCACAAAACAAATTATCACGGCTAAAGTCGATATTATGCAGCTTCAAAATAAAGGTGATGTTCCATCAGCGCCTACTGCGACTGGCTCACAGAATATCTCTAACGCGCAAGTCATAACGCCAACAACTAAAGACTTAGGTCAGATCAGCACTCAAAACTCAGCCCTTGAAAATCGGCTTGTGGGTCAATCACCAGCATCACAAATGGGTGAAAACGTAAATAGCAAAAACGGGTTGTCTCAAAGCTCAAAAACATCACAAGAAATCCTAAGTGTGAGTCCTACAGACATAAACAAACTTAATAATATTTTAGGATCCAGTAGCCAAAAGAGTGAACAACAAGACAATGATGCTAAGACTGACACTTCGATAAAAGTGGCTGATGTCTTACAAAAAGCGTTCAATAAAGCGGGGGCACTTCCTATTGAGTTATCTCGTTCTAATAGCAGCTCGAATTTAGCATCTGAGTTATTGAAACACCTACCGCATTTAGGGCTGCCACCACTGAGCCAATTAAATGATATCGATGAACTCAAAGCCAATATTCTCGGTCTAGCGAGTCTAAATCTTGCTACGCCTCAATCAAATCAAGCCTCAATGCTCATGAATGGGAGTGCAATAACCTCACTTTTTCAGCTGCTACTTGGCTTTAAAGCCAATAACAATTCGAATTCCGTGAGCAAAAAGCTTGCCGACTACCTTGAACAGTTACAAGCTAAAGTGGGCTTCTCCACTAAACTTCTTGGGCAACTGAGCAAAGCAGGAGGCCTTGATAGCATGGGACTATTAGCCTCTAACCTGCATTTATACCAACAGGCAAGTAATGAGAGCGCTGGCAATTTGGTGTGGTTCTTCGCCCTGCCCTATGGCATTAACCAACGACAGGAGCAACTGGAAGGGAAATTTGAGCAAGAAGCCGATCCTGATGACCCAGATAAAAAAATTGGATGGCGTTTACAACTGAAGTTTAATCTAGCACAAGGACCTCTGCTGATTTCAGCCCAAAACCACAATCAACAATTAGATATCCAGTTTAAAGGCAATAGTCAGATACTACTTAATAAGGTTAATAACTTTTTAACGCCCTTAAGCCAAAAACTATCACAACTGGGTTTTACGCCTGGTGAACTATCAACTCAAATAGCGCAAGTACCAGCAACCTTATTACCTGGTGATCATTTCCTCGTAAAGACAAAAGCTTAATGAGTGACAATGTTCCAACACTAATATTGAGTTCATTATACAAAACATTGGAAATAACGATATGAGCGAAGAGAGTGGACCTAAACAAGCTGTCGCACTGAGCTACGATGGCCGTAACGCTCCTAAAATAGTCGCGACTGGTGAAGGGCTTATCGCAGAAGAAATTATTGCCTTAGCTAAGGCTAACGGCGTTTATATCCATCAAGATCCTCATCTGAGCCATTTTTTGCAATTGCTAGAGTTAGGAGAGGAAATTCCCAAAGAGCTTTACCTGCTTATCGCCGAACTGATTGCATTTGTGTATATGCTCGACGGTAAATTTCCTGAACAATGGAATAATATGCATAAAAAAATTGTCGAGAAGGCATAAAATAAAAAAGCTAATTAAGAAAAATTAGCTTTTAGTGTTCAATTGGCTACTGATTACTTACGATGCAGACGGATCAACAGCTCGGCTTCAGCTTTAGGTAATTCGCATTCCTTAATCAACTCGTCAACGCCAGCACCAAGCGCGACCATCTTCATGGCTCGAGTATAAAGTTTTGCCTGTGGATCCTGTTGAGTCGTCTCTTCAATCCGTTCAGACTGTTGCAATATGCGTTTCTCTAATTCAATAACACGACGGCCTACACCGATTGTGCCACTGCGTAATTCTTGCAATTCGCGTTTAAAAGACTCTCGCTGCCGATCGCCCTCTTTAACTAACACAGTCAATGCCTCAACTTTGCTTCTTAATTTACTCAATTGCTTTTGTAAAAAGAGTACTAACCCTAAGCATGCGATGACATAGACTAACGCTGCGATCAAAAATTCATCGCCCATCAAAAATCCTTATACTCACTCAAAGCCATAGATTTGGAGCTGGCTTACAATTGAATTATCTATTCCAAAGTGCTCACTTAACGTCACCAATATAATTGGCCATTGTTCAAGCTATGATAAAAAGACTTCGTCTACCCATAAATCGTAAATACTCAACATCATCGATTTATTCGCAAATAAACAAAATGGCTGAATGAATTCTAATCATTCAGCCTTATCACACTCATTGATTAGATCTGAGTCAACTCGGCCCATTCTTCGTCGGACAATAATTTGTCGAGATCAACTAAGATAAGTAATTCATTGTCGCGGTTGCTCACGCCTTGAATAAACTTAGCACTCTCTTCCGTTCCAACATTAGGCGCATTGTCAATTTCAGAGCGGCGCAAATAAACCACTTCTGCAACACTATCAACTAAGATACCAATGACCTGCTTTTCAGCTTCGATGATAACGATTCGGGTTGAATCATCAACTTCAGCAGACTGCAATCCAAAACGTGAGCGAGTATCAATTACAGTGACAACATTACCACGCAAGTTAATGATGCCTAGAACATAATAGGGGGCACCTGGTACGGGGGCAATTTCAGTATAACGCAGCACTTCCTGCACTTGCATTACGTTGATACCGTAAGTTTCATGGTCCAACTTAAAGGTAACCCATTGTAATACCGCATCATCTTTACTTGCAGCGACTGCTGCTACATTTCTTGTATCTTTCATGTTTACCTCAACCAATTGAGTCCTGACAACCTAAACCCGCATTAAGCATTTCAACTAAGGCTTGTACGTGCAAAATGCCACACATCTGTTCTTTTACTACACCGGCTAACCAAGGGCGTTTACCCGCTTGACTACGCCAGTTGACTTGCGACTTATTAATTTTTACCGCATTGACCAAGGACTCACAAGTCAATCCCCAGTTACTGCCTTCTAATAATACAAGATATTGATAATTTACTGATTGCGCCAGTTTATCTGTGTATTTTTCTGGCATAACCCACGCACAAGTATCAACAATGTTCAATTGCTCCTCCCTATGCGTCTGTACACCAAGAAACCATGCGGGTCGACCAAAGATGTGGTTTATCCGCTCAACTTTTACTATTCCGCCTAAACTCACCAAAGGCACGGCCAATGTCAGCCCTGCTACTTTAAAGAATAGTACCTGAAACTCATCATCGAGCACTTCTTGCAAATCTTTTGTCACACTCGGAGGCGTAATGCCGACTTGTGTTTCTGGCACAACCACTGGCTCAACGATTTCATTAACAAAGGTTTCATTAACAACAGGCTGAGCTTGTGGTACTTCCACCACAACAGGTTGAACATCAATAGGTGGCGCTATCTCTACTGAAGGTGGTATCGGTTCTAACCTTGCAGTCTTTAGTACTGGCGCTAGTAATTTCTCTAACGCTTGCTTATTCACTTGAGCTACAACCTGGCTTACCGGAGCAACAAACTCATGTTGTCTTGGCGCCGCTTTTGGCTGCAACTGCGCAATAGGCGTTATGGCCTTCTCTACATTCTGCGGTGCTGCAGTGCGACCATTTTCAGCCAAAATTGCCGCATCGAGCAATGCTGCCTCCGTTTGATTAACGGCAACATTTTGATTTGAGTCTGCTTTTACAATGCTTTGAGGGGAAACAATCTGGTTTGGACTGTCGTCTTCCTGCAGCAATAATGCGAAAAAATCAAAAACAGTTTCATCAACCGATTTTGACATGGCCAAACTCCCCAACTAATAAGAAATCTAATAATCTTTCATAGGCTTTAACGCCGCGGCAACCACTCGCATAATGCGATGCTGGTAAATGTGCCAAACTGGCATCTCTAAACTTAGTGTCTACTGGAATAACGTCTTTCCACAAAGTATCACTGTATTCGGCACCAAGAACTTGCAAAGCCGCAGGTGATGCTTTAGTGCGTTTATCGTACATGGTAGGCACAACAGTGTAACTGTAGCGCGTCTTCTTAGATCGGCCCATTAACTCCATCGTTTTAATCATCCGCTCTAGCCCTTTAATGGCAAGAAACTCCGTCTGCACAGGAATAATGATATGCTGACTTGCCGCAAGCGCATTGACCATTAATACCCCGAGTACGGGTGGGCAATCAACGATAGCAACATCATAATCATCAGCAACCAGTGCTAATAAATTACGTAATACTAATCCCATTCCTTCTTGATGACCTAAGGCTCTGTCTAAGGTAGCCAATGCCATAGTTGCAGGCAATAAATCCAAACCATCGACTAAGGTTGGCACAACATGGGATAAAACGAGTTCCTTAGAAAGGTTTTTATGGGCAAGAAAAACATCAAACAACGAGCCTGGAACCTCTTCAGAATCAATACCTAAGTAATAACCTAACGAAGCATGTGGATCGGTATCTATCATAAGAACACGCTTACCACGCTTAGCTAATGTTCCCGCTAAACTCGCTACCGTCGTGGTTTTACCTACGCCACCTTTTTGATTCGCTATGGTCCAGACTTTCAAGAAGTGACCTACCTATACTGGTTAATATGCTAATGAACTAGAAAATTGTGAGTTCACAAATTCTAAAAATTACTGATCTTTTCTGGTCGTGACTCGAATGCCGCCATTGGGCAAACTAATCACTTTGACACCATCGGCATTCTCAGATATCACCACGGGCAGCATCTCTGCATTTTGGGGGGCAATTGTCTGAGAAACAGCTTTAACCTCTTTTTCTGGCGCTTGAAGCTGTTTAGGAATAGAGGATTCCAGATTAGTTTTTTCCTTCGCCGTATCTATTTCAGTATCTGGTTTGCCCAGCAAAGGCGGAATGCTATTTTGTACCGGCTCAGGACCAATCGCTACAGCCTTCTGCTCACCAGGAGCCGCTAATTGCAACATTGCTTTAGTCTGATCGGGATGAGACGCTAACCAAGTTGCAATGGCTTCAGCCTGTTCGTCAGGTACCATTAACAGCACCTGAGTCGATTCCAAACGTTTTACATCCGCCTGCAGTAAACTATTCTTACGCTTGTAATCTAGGCTTAAGGCACCAAGAACCAAAATGGCTATGCCCATCAACAAGATGATGAGCACACTATTTGTGCTCATCGGATATTGATTTTTAGACACGAACAGACTCTTTTAAAATACATTCGGCCATGTTATCTAAGGCTATCGACTGGGTGGCAATCCCTGCACTCGCAACGGCTTGTGGCATACCATAAACCACACAACTGGCTTCATCTTGCGCCCAAATGGTTGCGCCTACAGCTTTCAACATACGTGCGCCTTCTCTGCCATCCGCCCCCATGCCAGTTAATACAACAGCAAGCACATCACCACTAAAGGCTTTAGAAGCAGAAGCAAAGGTGATATCCACACAGGGCTTATAATTCATATCAGCACTGCCTGTGATAACTTTTAATCGGCCACTTGCTCCAGTACGTTCAACCATCATTTGCATACCACCTGGCGCTAAATATGCGCAACCCGGTTTAAGAAAATCGCCATTAGCGGCCTCTTTCACTTCAATCTTACATAAGCCATTTAAACGACTCGCAAATGCAGGGGTAAAGGCAGCAGGCATATGCTGGATTAATAAAATAGGATGCGGATAGTTTGCCGGAAACTGCGTGAGTATTTTTTGCAGCGCAACCGGACCACCAGTAGATGTACCGATCAGCAATAATTTATACTGTTTACCACTTGCACGAATCGTCGTTGCCGTTGAGGTTCTAACAGGAGCTGCGACAGGCGTATGAGCCGATATACTCGTTGTACCTAAAACGCTACCTGTTGGACGCACGCTAGGTGTTGGCGCGACCACAGGACGTGCAATCGGACGAAACATTCTGCGTCGTCCCAATGCCTTAACTCTTTGTTGCAACAATAAAATGGCATCATCTTTGTTGGTCGCAATATCTTCAAAACGTTTAGGCAGAAAATCTAATGCACCAGCATCTAAAGCGTCTAACGTTGCTTTAGCGCCATCATGGGTTAAAGAAGAAAACATCAAGATCGGAGTCGGACACTTAGCCATGATCTCACGAACAGCAGTAATACCATCCATGACAGGCATCTCAATATCCATAGTGATAACTTGGGGATTAAGCTCAGCAGCCAACTTCACCGCTTCGGCCCCATTTGAGGCCGTCGCGATAACTTCCAGTTCAGGATCTTGATTGACTATTTCACTAACACGTCGTCTGAAAAAACTTGAGTCATCAACGACTAATACTTTAATGGCCATTCCATTCCTTAGCTTGGAAACTAATTCTTACTTTTCGCATAATGCTTTAGCAATCCAGGAACATCTAAGATCAGTGCAATACCACCATCCGATGTAATTGTCGCACCAGCCATCCCAGGTGTGCCATGTAACATAGCGCCAAGAGGTTTAATAACGACCTCTTCTTGTCCTATTAAGGCATCCACTACAAAACCAATTTGCATCATGCCTAATTGCACGATAACCACATGACCATGCTTTTTATCGCCATGTTTAAAGGTCGTTTTGTTTCTATGTAGCCAGTGTTCCAAATAGAACAAAGGTACGGCCTTATTACGTACTATGACAGTCAGTTGCCCATCAACAATATTAGTTTTTGTGAGATCGAGATGGAAAATCTCATTCACGCTAGATAGAGGTAATGCAAACACTTGTTTAGCGACATCGACCATTAAGGTTGGCATAATCGCCAGTGTTAGCGGTACTTTAATCTCAAGTATCGTTCCCTTACCTTTCATGGAATCAATATGTACAGTGCCATTCAGCTGGGTGATACGAGTTTTTACCACGTCCATCCCAACACCACGGCCTGAAATATCTGAAATCTCAACTTTAGTTGAAAAACCTGGTGCAAAAATCAAATTGTAGGCTTCGCTGTCTGTCATTCGCGAAGCAGAATCTTCATCGAGCACACCACGGTTTATGGCGATTTTTTTGAGTTTTTCAGGATCCATGCCTGCGCCATCGTCTTCGATTTTCAGCAGTATATGGTCGCCTTCCTGACTTGCAGATAAGGTAATCGTTCCCGTTCTTGGCTTACCACTAGCTTCACGCTCGTTTGGCATCTCGATACCATGGTCCACAGAGTTACGCACTAAGTGGACGAGTGGATCGGCAAGCGCTTCAACGAGGTTTTTATCTAAGTCAGTTTCTTCACCGACCATGATCAAATCAATTTCTTTGTTTAGTGTACGAGCAAGATCACGTACCACCCGAGGAAAACGACCAAACACTTTCTTGATCGGTTGCATACGGGTTTTCATCACAGCGCCTTGCAAATCGGCAGTAACGAGATCTAAGTTCGCGAGAGCTTTCGACATCTCCTCATCATCACGGCTGATGCCTAAGCTCACCAATCGATTACGCACTAACACTAACTCACCCACCATATTCATGATCTGGTCGAGTCGTGCGGTATCTACACGTACTGTTGTTTCACCCTGAGGCACATTCGCAGAGCTAGCCTTAGCAGGTGCTTTATCGACAACCGCAATTTCCACCTTAGGTTTTGCAGCAACGACTGGAGCAGGAGCTGGTACTGCGGCTTTAACTGGCGCAGGAGCATGTGGTGCAGCAGTAGGTGCTACGGTCGCAACAGGGGGTGTAGGCGCTGTAACTTCGGCTTTCGCAGGTGCTCCGCCTTTCCCATGGAGTTCATCGAGTAATCGCTCAAACTCATCATCAGTAATTTCATCAGCATCTACAATCGGTTGAGGCGCAGGTGTTGCCACAACCTTAGGCTTAACAGGCACTTCAGCCTCAGCTTTAAATTTACCTGAGCCATGAAGTTCATCCAGTAACGCCTCGAACTCATCATCAGTGATGTCATCACCTGATGTTGAAGGTGTTTTAGTTGGTGCAGCAGGCTTTGCAGCAACGGGTTCAGATACAAATGTGGTAGCAGCGACCGCAGGTCCCTTTCCTGAACCATGAAGCGCATCCAATAAAGCTTCAAATTCAGCATCATTGATATCATCGATACTTGAAGATGTATTTTCAATGGAAGATGAGTAATCACTTATATCTGCAGGGATTTCTTGAAGGGTAGGAGTATCAATAATGACTTCAACAACAGGTTCTGGCTCTGCAACCTTGGCGGAAGCGACTTCAGATGGCAAAGGCGCACCTGAACTGAGCATTTTAAGTCTCGCTAGCAAACCTGAATCAGCGGGGTCTTGTTGCTCGCCCTGCTGGGTTTGCGCAAACATGGTATTAATTGCATCAACAGCCTGCAAAATAATATCCATCAACTCTGCGTTAACGCTACGCTTGCCTGTCCGCAATAAATCGAAGGTATTCTCAGCCTCATGACAAACATCCACCATGGGAGTTAAGCTAAGAAAGCCAGCACCACCTTTAACGGTATGAAAACCTCGAAAAATGGCGTTCAGCAAGTTAGTATCATCAGGATTATTTTCAAGCGCAACGAGTTGCTCTTGCAGAAGCTCTAAAATTTCACCGGCTTCGATTAAAAAGTCCTGGAGTATCTCTTCATCTACATCAAAGGCCATCAAATTGACTCCCAGTTAGAAACCCAGACTCGATAGAAGATCATCCACTTCGTCTTGACCCGTTACCACATCTTGACGAAGCTCGGCATTCATTATCGGGCCTTCTGCTTCAATATTATTTTTCTGAGCAATCTGACTTTCAATCATAGGTTGCTCACCAAATACCGTCAGCATAGAAACCAGATTACTTTCTACTTCCATTACTAGATCAATAACACGACGTATTATTTGTCCTGTTAAGTCTTGAAAATCTTGCGCCATCAAAATTTGATTAAGCAATTCACGTAATCGAGTCGAGTCATTTGCACTACGAGACATAAGGTCTTGTACATCGTGACAAAGGCCCTTAAATTCAGTCAGCGCTATCTCGCGTCGCATTAATCTGTCCCAAGATGGCATGACATTTTGAATATTTACGGTCACGGCATTAGCCAAAGGTAAACATTCTTCAACCGCATCCATGGTTTTATTTGCAGCTTGTTCGGTCATGTCAATAACGTAATTTAAACGTTGCTTGGCATCGGGGATCTCTGTATTGGCTAATTCAGCAAGACGATTATCAACTTGAAAATCCATCAGCGCACTATGAAGTTGCCGAGTTAATTTACCTACTTCTTCGAATAATTCTCGTTGCAGTGGAGCAGCAAGCTCCCGAAATAAATCATCTGCCTGACTTTGCTCACCTGCACTTAATAATTCAACTAAGTGCTGAGCTTGCTCGAGCGTGATGAGCCCTGATGTTTGTGACTTCATAGCTCATCCTTGCTCAAGCGAGTCGTTCGAATATTTTATCTAACTTCTCTTTCAGCGTTGCAGCGGTAAAAGGCTTAACCACATAACCATTCACTCCCGCTTGAGCGGCAGCAATAATCTGTTCACGTTTTGCTTCAGCAGTCACCATTAATACGGGTAAATGCTTTAGCGAATCATCAGCGCGAATTGCTTTTAACAGATCGATTCCTTGCATACCAGGCATATTCCAATCTGTAACAACAAAATCAAAATCCCCCTTTTGCAACATCGGCAGGGCTGTTGAGCCATCGTCTGCTTCTTGGGTGTTATTAAACCCCAAGTCTCGCAACAAGTTCTTGATGATACGCCTCATTGTCGAAAAATCGTCAACAATGAGAATCTTCATATTCTTGTCCAAGGTTTCCTCCGGTGAGCTGACATTCTGTGCTCGATTAATAATTATACTTATGTCCAGTGCTTGAGTTTAGCTTTCAATCGCAACATTGCCTGACTTAATATCTGGCTAACCCGCGATTCACTGACCTCAAGAATGGCGCCAATCTCTTTTAAATTCAATGCTTCATCGTAGTACAGGGATAACACTAATGCATCTCTTTCAGGCAATAATTTAATTGCCTCAACCAGAGCAGAATGAAATTGGTTCTCAGCTAATGCTTCAAATGAATCATCATCGGACCGATCACTCACTGTAAGTATATCCTGAGATACGCCTAAATCTTCTATCCCTATGATTTTTCCGACAGAAACATCGTTAAGAATATGATGGTACTCATCGAGCGTCATATCAAGTTTTTCTGCAATTTCTGTGTCGCGTGCATCACGGCCAAGTTCTTGCTCTAACTCATCAATAGCGTGTGCAACCTTACGATTGTTACGATGAACGGAACGAGGGACCCAGTCGCCACGACGAATTTCATCTAACATGGCTCCACGTATGCGTATGCCGGCGAAGGTTTCAAATTTCGCACCTTTGCCACCATCAAACTTGGATGATGCTTCTAGTAACCCCATCATCCCAGCTTGGAGTAAATCATCTAACTGCACAGATGCAGGTAGTCTGGCGAGTAAATGATGCGCAATTCTTTTAACCAACGGAGCATACTGTTCAACGATCGACGATTTATTGTCTAAACAAGTATACGCAGCGGCTTTATTCACTCGTTTTTTCCTCTTGAAAATCTGGTCGTTGTACTAAACGCTCAACGAAAAACTCCAAATGCCCACCAGGTTGCTGCGGCACAGGCCAGCTCAAAATTTTATTTGCCAATCCTTGATACGCAATTGCCGCTGGTGATTTAGGATAAGCTTCAACCACCAATTTTTGTTTACGAACTGATTTACGTAAGTTTTCGTCAAATGGAATCGTGGCGACTAATTCAAGTGCAACATCTAAAAATCTGTCGGTCACTTTACTGAGTTTAGCAAATAATTCCATACCTTCGCGTAAACTACGCACCATATTGGCAACTATTTTAAAACGGAACACGCCATGCTCACGGCTGAGAATTTTAATCAGGGCGTAGGCATCGGTAATCGAAGTGGGTTCATCACAAACAACGACTAGCACATCCTGCGAAGCACGTGAGAAACTGAGCACCATATCTGAGATCCCAGCAGCAGTATCTACGACTAGAATATCAAACTGAGTCCGCATCTCACTAAATGCGCGGATTAATCCAGCATGTTGCGCCGGGCTTAATTCCACCATCCCCTGTGTTCCTGAGGTGGCAGGTACTATGCCTATCCCCTTTGGACCACGAACGATAATATCGTCAAGCTCTGCATCACCAGAGAGAACATGAGAGAGGTTACGCTCGGCACGAATACCCAGCATGACGTCGACGTTTGCTAAGCCAAGGTCAGCGTCAAGTACCAAGACACGCTTGCCTTTTTCGGCTAATGCCACAGCAGTATTAATAGAAACGCTGGTTTTACCCACGCCTCCTTTGCCACCAGTGACCGCGATTACTTTCACTTTTTCGTTATAGGGTTGATTCATCATACGTAAACCACTTGCTTGATCCAGGGTCATAAATCTACTCAAATGCACAGGCCATATTATCTGACCACGCTGTGTCTTGTAATGATTGTTGTTCTGTACTATCTAACGCTGCGAGTGCCTGCTGGGCTAAATCTAGGGTATCCGCAACTTTCATATCTTCAGGAACTCTTTGTCCATCAGTAATATAACTTAATGGTAATCCGTTTTGGATCAACACACTTAATGCCCCTGCTAACGACACAGATTCATCGAGTTTTGTGAGAACGACACCAGATAGGGGAATGCGTTTAAAATGATTGACTGCATCTTGCAGCACACGGCGCTGCCCTGTCGCAGACAGTACCAGATAACTGCGGATAGGTATCCTGCTATTTGCAGTTAAATTATCAAGTTGCTGGTAAAGGCGCATATCTCGCTGTCCCATGCCAGCCGTATCTATCAATACTAGCTTGCGATTCCTAAACTGATAGAGAATTTGCTCTAATTCATTTAGATCATGAGCTTGCTTTACTGGGCAGCCCATTATTTTGCCATAAGTTGCTAATTGCTCATAGGCTCCGATGCGATAATGATCTGTGGTAATTAAAGCAACATGTTCAGCACCATGATGTGCCGCAAAACGGGCAGCAAGTTTAGCTAATGACGTTGTTTTACCAACCCCAGTAGGACCAACTAATGCAACCACTCCGCCCTGCTTAACAATGTCATCGCCCTGATTATCAAGCATATTCGCAAGACTTTGTGGTAATGCTCTGACTAATTCAGCTGGCGTATAATGCTGACTCAGCGCGGCTAATTTATTCGCAACCGCAGGGGAGAATTCAGCCTCAAGCAATTTGGCTTCGAGCATAGCACCGACGGGATCGATGCGTTTTTTATGTTCCGTCATCAAGGAGGATACTTGATGTGTCAGTAAATTACGCAGTGATGCTAATTCATCACGCATAGCTTCAATATCAGCACTTTGTTTCTGTGATGTTTGTGGCTTTTTATCAAACGAGGAAGGCACTTCACGACGTTCTGGTTTCACAGCAGTAGGGGCTTGTAAGCCCTTAGCCCATGCAGGTAACTCGGCATCAACTTGCTGATGTGACATTTGTTGATTCAAACGGCTTTGCTGCTTCTCAAGTAAGGCTTGTAATGAGTCTGCAGGTGCGGCTGGCTTAGCGCGAGTTTCTACACGAACTGGCTGCTTAGCACCCAGGGACACGAGATCGTCGCTCACGTCCATAAAGGTCGGTGCAGGCGCAGTGGCTGCAGTTTTCGCTTTAGGTTCGTCATAGTCAACGGCAGCGACAATTTCGATGCCACCGTTCACTTTTTTATTTGACATAATGACGGCATCTGAGCCGAGTGTTTCTTTCACTTGGGCCAGTGCGGCGCGCATGTCTTTGGCAAAAAATCGTTTAATCTTCACTTATGCGTCCTCTACTGGCCGACTGCAGATACGATACGTATTTGCTTCTCATCAGGTATTTCTTGATATGAAATGACTCTGAGATTAGGAATAGTATGTTTAACAAAGCGTGACAGCGTCGCGCGTAACATACCTGACGTCAACAATATGGCGGGTTGTCCGACCATTTCTTGCTTCTGAGCCGCATCGGCAAGGGACTGCTGCATGCGTTCTGCAAGACCGGGTTCAATATTAGGACCATCACCACCGGTTGCTTGCATTGACTGATGCAACATCTGTTCCAACTCTGGCGCCAAAGTAATGACGGGGATTTCGAGCTCTGGGCCTGAGATTTCCTGAACTATCATACGTTTCAAAGCGATACGCACAGCGGCAGTCAAGACTTCAGTGTCATTGCTCTTAGTGCCATATTCTAACAAAGTTTGCACTATAGTACGCAAGTCTCTAACTGAAACCCCTTCATTTAATAGGTTCTGCATCACTTTTACGACATGTCCTAGTGGCATGATATCTGGAATAAAGCCATCAACCAGCTTAGGTGAATGTTTCGCAAGCATATCCATCAGTTGTTGCACTTCTTCATAGCCTAACAACTTAGCGGCATTATTTGTGAGTAATTGACTAATATGAGTTGCAACAACAGTGGCGGCATCGACGACGGTATAACCTAATGTTTGTGCGTGCTCACGTAACTCAGGGGCGATCCATACAGCTTCCAGACCAAAGGCGGGGTCGCGCGTTTCGATACCATCGAGTTTGCCATAGACTTGACCAGGGTTGATCGCCAATTCGCAATCATGACGAATATCTGCCTCTCCGACGACGACGCCCATTAATGAAATGCGATACGCATTAGGTGATAAATCTAAGTTATCGCGAATATGCACCGCGGGCACTAAGAAGCCTAATTCCTGAGACAACTTTTTACGCACGCCTTTAATGCGGCTTAGTAACTCGCCACCTTGGCCCTTGTCTACCAGAGGGATCAAACGATATCCAACCTCAAGACCAATAGTATCAACATGATGTACATCGTCCCAACCCAGCTCTTTAGGCTCTTTATCTTGTCTTTCTATTGGACCCGATTTCACTTGTTCTAGCGCTTTAAGACGTTTGTTTTCATTTCGTTTATAAACAAAATAAGCTGCACCAGCAGTCATAAAGGCAAAGCTTAAAAACGCCATGTGCGGCATACCAGGAACAATACCCATGACAAACAGGACTCCGGCGGCGATACCCAATGACTTATGACTGTCAAACATCTGACTCATCATCATTTGGCCCATATCACCCGACTCGTTTTGACGAGTCACCATCAAGGCTGCGGCGATTGACAATAATAGACCAGGGATCTGCGCCACTAAACCATCACCGATAGTCAGTAAGGTATAAATTTCAACTGCTTCAGAGAAACTTAAGCCATGCTGCACAATCCCTATGATGAAACCACCTACGATGTTGATCACTAAGATCATGATACCAGCAATCGCATCCCCTTTAACGAATTTGGACGCACCGTCCATCGCACCATAGAAATCAGCTTCACGGGTCACTTCGGCACGGCGTATTCTCGCTTGGTCTTGATTTAAGGTTCCAGCATTTAAGTCAGCATCGATTGCCATTTGCTTACCAGGCATAGCATCCAAGGTAAAGCGGGCACTGACTTCTGCGATACGACCTGCACCTTTAGTAACTACCGCAAAGTTGATGATAATCAGAATGATAAATACCACTAGACCAACGGCATAGTTACCACCGATCACCACAGAACCGAAGGCTTCAATCACCTTACCTGCGGCATCACCGCCATTATGGCCCTCAAGTAAAACCACACGAGTAGAGGCAACGTTGAGCGCAAGACGTAATAACGTCGCCACCAGTAACACAGTTGGGAAGGCAGCAAAATCTAAGGGTCTATCGGTATAAATAGCCACCAGTAATACAATGAGAGCTAACGCAATGTTGAATGAAAAGAGTATGTCTAATAGAAATGGAGGGATAGGTAAAACAATCATGGCCAATGCAGCAAGCACAACCACCGGCGTGCCAATGCCTTTAAAAGTGCTGAGCCTAATTTGTTTTACTTGACCAAGAGTCGCTTTAACATCCATTCGCTATAACCTAAACTTTGACGTGTAATAGCATAAAGCAAAAAACGCGCCAACAAGATTAAAGCCATTAATGAAGGAAAAATATGCGCTGTGACTGATTGATATACATAAAATTAGCCATAAAAAACAAATGAACTCGACATCATCAGCTTTGCCAATGACTACCATCTGAGACTAGTGGTTCAATATTTCAATTCATCTGGTATAGGTTGATTGAGTGGGACAGGAATAGGTTTACGGCCGCGTCCTTTTTGATATTGGCGCAGCTGGAATACATAAGCCAAAATCTGTGCGACAGCAGTAAACAAACCTTCAGGGATCTGCTGATCTAACTTAGTCGTATGGTAAATAGCCCTTGCAAGTGGTGGGGCCGAGACAATAGCAATATTGTGCGCGCGGGCAATCTCACGTATTTTAAAGGCCACATCATCAACACCTTTCGCTATCACAAAGGGAGCCGCAGAGCGCTGCACATCGTATTTAATCGCAACGGCAAAATGCTCAGGGTTAACGACAATCACATCGGCATTTGGCACTTCAGCCATCATACGCCTTTGTGCTAGCTCACGTTGCATCTGCCGTATATGCCCTTTCACCTCAGGTTTACCCTCAGTGTCTTTATATTCATCTTTTACCTCTTGTTTGGTCATCTTAAGTTGCTTGTTGTGATTCCAAATTTGGAACGGCACATCGATGACGACAATAAACAAAATCGAGGAACATAACAGGATAAACATCCAAACCAACAAATCTAATGCATGGTAAACATTACCAGGAAGATGGTCGCTAGACAGCAACATGATATCATTGAAATAGAAGCTTAATAAAAAATAAGCAGAAAACGCTACTACCGAAAATTTTGCAATGCCTTTGGTGAGTTCAACCAGAGCCTGTACGCCAAACATGCGTTTAAAACCAGCAAGGGGACTCATTTTACTGGCTTTTGGCATCATAGCTTGGGTCGAAAAATTGATCCCTCCAAGAGAGACGTTACCGATAAACGCAACAACCACAATCAATAGCATAATTTTAGCCATGGGCCAGGCTATTTCACTCGCAACAACACCCCACACGTTGAACATTTCATTAGTATCAAAAATTTGCGCCCTATCCATGGTAAATACAATTTCAAACACCCGAGTTAGGCTAATGGCCAAACTCGGGCCTAGCATATAAAACCCACATGCCGCCGAAATCAATACCGCTGCAGTCCCGAGTTCTTTCGAACGTGCAATCTGTCCTTTTTCCCGTGCCTGTTCTAGACGTCTCCCCGTGGGTTCCTCTGTACGTTCGCCACTTGATTCTTCAGCCATGGGCTTCTCCTAATCCCATCATATCAAGCCATCAGCGTTACATTGAAGCGCTAACATATCGCAAAGCAGCACTTGAGCCGTCGACCATACTTCATCGAAGTGTGCCATTACCGGTGTTAGGGTTAACCACAGAATAAACAGTCCACCAATCATAGTGATCGGAAAACCAATAGAGAAAATATTCAATTGCGGCGCGGCGCGGGTCATGACCCCGAAGGACAAGTTGACTAATAACAAGGCGATAATCGCAGATATCGACATAGTGAGTGCCGCACCAAACATATACGAACCCCAATCAGCCAGCGATCGATAACTTGTCAGTGTTAAGCCTTGATTAGAAATCGGCAAAGTTTCAAAGCTCGCCACTAGCATACGGATCATCAAAAGATGACCGTCCACAGCTAAGAAAATTAATGTCGCCAATAAAAGGAAAAAGTTACCGATAACGGGTGTTTGTTGGCCAGACCCAGGGTCAACCATAGAGGCAAAGCCTAAACTGGTCTGCATACCAATGATCTGTCCAGTGAGCACAAAGACTTGCATCACCATTTGAGTCACAAACCCCATGGCAACACCGATAATAATTTGCTGCGCCGTGATGAATACTGCGCTTAACGAAAATAAATCCACATTTTGAGTTGGAGGAAGAACAGGTGCTATCGCAAAGGTAATTGCCATCGCCAATAATAAACGCACTCGAGTTGGTGTCGTTGCCGCCCCAAATACTACCATGACCATCAACATGCTCGCGACGCGAAACAATGGCCAAATATAAGCGGCAATGGTTTGCATTAAGGTATCGAGCAGCAGCTCCATCGCGTTAGCCTATCACTTGAGGAATGCGATTCACCATCTCGATGAAAAAGTCCATCAGGGTTTCAACTAACCAATGTCCCATAAACATTAGGCCAAAAAGTGTCACTAACAAACGCGGAAGGAAACTTAAGGTCTGCTCGTTAATAGAAGTCGCCGCTTGAAACACAGCAACGATTAACCCAATTCCCAGCCCAGGCAACACAATAGCAGACACCATCATAACGATAACAGCGAGAGCTTCACGAAAAATATCAATTAGCGCCTCAGGACTCATGTGTTTACTCTCCCTTGGCTATCCGAAACTATTCGCTAATGTCCCGAGGACTAAGCTCCAACCATCTACGAGCACAAACAACATGATCTTAAACGGCAGCGACACTATCATGGGAGATAACATCATCATACCCATAGCCATCAAGATACTCGCCACCACTAAATCGAGTACTAAAAAAGGCACAAATAGCATAAAGCCAATCTGAAATGCGGTTTTTAACTCACTGGTAATGAAAGCGGGCACTAACACACTCATAGGTGCTTCTTCGGGAGACTTAATATCCTTATAGCCAGAAATCTCAATAAAGGTCTTTAAATCCGTCGTTCTTACTTGGCCCAACATAAAGCCTCTCAGCGGCTCTTTCCCTTTATCAAACGCTTGCTGCAAGGTTAATTGCTCATCGATATAAGGCTTCACCCCTTCATCATAAATCCGGTCGAATACCGGTGCCATGATAAAAAAAGTCATGAACAAACTCATGCCAATTAAGACTTGATTAGATGGAGTCTGTTGTAATCCAATGGCTTGGCGTAATATCGACAGGACAATGATAATCCGCGTGAAAGAGGTCAACATGATGAGCATGGCAGGTAAAAAACTCAGCGATGTCATCAGCAGTAAAATCTGCATTGTGACCGAATATTCCGTTGAGCCGTCTGGCGCCGTTGTTACTGTTACAGCAGGTAAGACGCCATCTGCGGCCCATGCTGACGGCATCAATAGCAGCATAACTAACCCAACTAACGCGAGGATACGTGTTGTCATTGTTTTAATTTCGCCTGGCGTAATCGACTCGCAAACGAATCAGCTTCTAGATGGATAGGTTCAGCTAACTTATCAATCAAACTCACCTGCTGCGAGCTAACCCCAAGTAAATATTGTTGTTCTCCCACCTGAACCAAGACTAAACGTTCTTTTTGACCGAGGGAAGTCACAGCAATAGTCTTTAGCACGCCATTGGTCGTGGGGACTAAATTAAACCTTCTCAGTAAATAAGCTAACGCGAAAATTAATAATAAAACCAGAATCAAGCCACCTAACATACTTGCTAAGGTCGCAACTTGAGAAGGTTCTGCCATTTTTGTAGCAGCAGGCGCTATTGAAGCAATATTCGCTGCGCCTTCCCCACCGAGGCTATCTGCGCTCGCTTGAACCGCTACCACTAAACTCTGTATTACCGATGTGCTCATTTAAAGTTCCAACGACTTTTACATCTCGTATTATTTAAGCTTTTTAATTCGCTCAGTTTGACTGATCACATCCGTTAAGCGAATACCGAATTTATCGTTTACCACCACCACTTCACCGTGAGCGATAAGCGTGCCATTGACCATCACATCTAACGGTTCACCTGCGACTCGATCTAACTCAACCACAGAACCTTGGTTAAGTTGTAATAAGTTTCGAATACTAATATAGCTACGGCCCACTTCCATCGAAATGGTGACAGGAATATCTAAAATTGTATCTAACTTAGCCGCTTCAGCCTTAGAAATAGGTCTTGAATCATCAACCAGCTCATCGAGTTCAATTGCGTTGGCTTCTTCTAACGCTTGTTCTGCCATTGCTGCAGCCCAATCATCCGTATCGTCTGTGCTCATCTTACTTCACCTTATAATTCTGATATATCACGAGATTTACCCTTACGCGTCACCAATTGCAGCTCAGATTTAACTGTCTCTGGCCGAGGGATTTTCTCACATATTTTAAGCGCTAGGTTATCTCTAGAACGGCCCATTTTACAACGATATGTCGGTAAATCCTCGATTTTCATCATGATAAACTCGGGTAACTCAATCGGAATAATATCGCCCGCTTTAAAATTCATGACCTCTTTGAGCGTTAATTCATGTTCAACAATATTGGCATCGAACCCAACCTTCACATCCATGATTTCATCGTGCAATGCCTGTGACCAACGCATATCAGTATCTTGCTTGTCACTTTGCACACCCGCATCGAGTAACTCTCGGATAGGTTCAATCATGGAGTAAGGCATAGTGATGTGAAAATCACCACCACCGCCATCGACTTCAATATGGAATGAATTAATCACCACAACTTCGGTAGGACTAACAATGTTCGCCATGGCAGGATTGACTTCAGAGTCCAAATAATCAAACTCAACATCCATTACGGGCGCCCAAGCATCTTTATAATCTTCAAATATAATCTTAAGCAGTAACTGTACGATTCGTCTTTCTGTCGGCGTAAATTCTCGCCCTTCAATCTTGGCATGGAAACGCCCATCGCCACCAAAGAAGTTATCCACCAGGATAAATACCAGTCGCGCTTCCATGGTGATCAATGCTGTGCCTTTGAGTGGGCTAAAACGCACCATATTCAAGCTAGTAGGAACAAAAAGCGTATGTACGTACTCACCAAACTTGAGCATCTGTACACCGTTGATCGACACTTCGGCCGCTCGGCGCATCATATTAAACATGCTGATGCGCAAATGGCGCGCAAAACGCTCATTCACGATTTCCAGCGTCGGCATACGCCCACGAACTATTCGATCTTGGGAAGAGAAATCGTAGGAACGGGCATCTTCTCCAACAGCGTCAATTTCGTCATCATCAACGTCATCAACCCCGTGCAATAGCGCATCAATTTCGTCTTGGCTTAATAAATCACTCACTATATTGCCTTCGCCTCTTTTGGTGCTGAAGTTAAAGGATTATTGCATTACAAAACCGGTAAATAGTACTTTCTCGACAACCTTACGCCCAGTTACTGACTGTAGAGTATTTTGCACACTCAAAAGTGCTAACTGCCGTAACTCATCTTTCCCCGCTTGCGT
This sequence comes from Shewanella sp. NKUCC06_TVS, assembly GCF_019345515.1. Classification (NCBI taxonomy): domain Bacteria; kingdom Pseudomonadati; phylum Pseudomonadota; class Gammaproteobacteria; order Alteromonadales; family Shewanellaceae; genus Shewanella; species Shewanella sp. NKUCC06_TVS. The sequence goes on from NZ_JAHKQX010000006.1 coordinate 124,057, forward strand.
GCTGAGCTTTTGCACATCTGCACCACTAAAGGTCGTTAAAAGCGCATCTTCAATCAGCGGAATATGTTTTTGTGTTAGCACATCATCATCGGTACCACGCACCATAAGCTGCACTTTAATCTCAACTAAACGAGCCCTATCAGGCCCTGGTAAGTTGAATAAAAAAGGACGTGGCATAGGCACGTATGATGCGGTAGCTACTTCTCCTGATGCTGGTACTTCAGCCTGAACAGCACTATCTGCTGCTACGGCGGGAACCTCTTCGGTACTGCTTCCCATAAAGAACCAGACACCGCCACCGATTAACAGCGCGACTAAAACGCCCACACCAGCAAAAATAAATAGTTTCTTCTTACTCTTAGGCTCTTCAGTACTTTCAAGTTCTAACGATTCTTCCTTAGCCATCACTATTCTCTTTAATTTAGGCGGAAACTCATTACAGTTTTATTTGAAACGTAATTATGTCAGTCATTGCTATAGGTTACCTGCTTAAGCGTAATAATCTATACCTGAAGTTACACTAATCGCTTGATTTAAACCTAAATGTAACTCTTCTGCCGAGATTTCATCCATATCAGCCGCATTTGAACTGCCGCCATCACCGAAACTACCTTCACGACGCTCACCTTGATCGCCTTGAGAAACATGGCTGTCAGCCAACTGCATCCCTTGCTCTTGCAATAACTCACGTAATCTTGGCATAGCTTGTTCAACCAGATCACGCGTTTGCGGCTGAGTAACATGGAACTGTACTTGGGTTTGGTCGCCATGCACTTGGATCTTTACCAACATATGCCCAAGCTCAGGGGGATCGAGCCGGATTTCCGCATGTTGGATGCCTTGACTCACCATAGTAATCAATTGCTGCTTCATTACAGGTGAAAATCGTTGGATCATCTCCTGCATTTGGTTTTGCTGTTCTACTCCTTGACGCAATGACAGCTGAACTTGCATGGTTTCTTGGCGATTTAATTGTGACATCGAGAGTGTCTGTATGGATGATGTCGACTTAAGTTCTGAGAAAGTATTACTATCATCCATAAAACTTTCGTCTCTGGGAATATCCATCGCAACCGTTAATTTAGCATCTTTCAGTAATAGGTTAGCAGCCAAATCGGAATTGGGACTCCCATCAAGATCACTTTCTGTTACAGATGTTGTATCTAATGGTTCAGATGAAGTTGAAGAGCCTAAGGTATTCAGGTCGAAAGTATTTCCCGAGGTCGCGATATTAGCCGTATTGAGACTATTCACTGTAGAGCTACTAGTCGTTGCTTTTGCCGCAGTGTTGGTTACCGACTTTATCGTTGCACTATTCGCTAAGCCCGCTTGATTAATCACAGCATTAAGTGTGACCTCATTCTCAACTAAAGACTCATCTATACTCACCCCTACTTCAGTGGCAGAGACAAGCTCAGTGTCTTCTAAAGGTAATTCTGAAGCGTCATCGGTCAAATTTGGATCAATCACAACATCACTATCCGCTGACACTTCAAGTATATTTGGGTCTATGGGGAGAATTTGTACGAGTGACTTATCAGTCAAAGATGATGGTTTCACATCATCTGCGATTAAAATTGCTGCCATATCTGGGCTAGTAGAAACTAACTTTTGTAATTCAGCAGAAAAACCCGCTTCATCGGCATCTATATCTGATGCCAGTTCAATCTCAACAGAAACAGTAGATGCCAATGCTGAGCCGGTTAATAAAGCTGATGAAGTATCAATATTTTCTTCACCAGTTATATCTTCTTCAGCATTTAAAAATGCTAGCGGCAAACTATCTCCATCTGATGCCGTTTTCTTCATATCATTTGCCATGCTAATTTGGGCAAAAATGAGATTTACGTCGGCGTCATCAGTTGATATATCGTCATCTTTTACTTTATCAGCAGAGGTAACCTGCACAGTATCATCAGTGTTAGCAATGGTTTTTTTAGACGCAGAAATAGAAAATGAGCTAGCAGTGACTGACGCAAGTGTAGATGAAAAGTCTTCATTATTAGACTCTTGGGAAGATGTCTTAGCGGAATTGGCCGCAGAGTTGCCTGTTTTACTTAACAGGATATTGGTCATTTGTTGCATAAGTGCTCCCAAACATCACCCAACAAAAAAAGAAATGGCTAGGTAGAAACGTCAATTAAACACTGCGGTTGCAGGGTCATGGACTAAATCAAAGCAAATAAGATGCCAAAACATCAGATTTTACGACAGCATATCGAAAAGAATTAACACTGAGAGGTGCCGAATTGATGCTTATGCCATCAATACAAAAAAACTAAAGAGCCTATCCGGCTAGCGAGCAGTAAAGATGCCTATCATTTCACTAACGTTGATGACGGCGATAAAATTGCTGGGAAGCAAATTCATCGGTCATTTTTTGCTCCCTTTTTTGTTCAGCCACTTGACGCTTCTTCTCTTTACTGGCTAAGAGTAATTCTACTGCCTTACGTTTTTTTTGCTTTTCCAACCAATGTTGTTGTCGATATTCTTTTTGCTTTTCACCGTCGGCTACGACGCGATTTTGCTGGATAATTGCGTCATCGATCTGACGAATAAAACGGTGAAACTGGTGATAGTGACTAGCACTGATGGCTTGACCTTGCTGTGATTGCATTTGCTTCATGTATTCTAAGCGATAGTTATTCAGAGCACTGAGTTGATTCAACCGTTTTTGACACTCTAATTGCGCAGATTTTAACAATAATGCCGCTTGTTCTTCGGCATCATTGGCAAGCTTTAACACTAACAACAAGGGATCGGCGTTAGCCATACTAGACCTCGATTAATTCGATGACGCCATTATTTGCACTGTGCAGCAAGTTGCCCAAGCATGACTTGGCTATCGGCAAAGCTAAATGCATCACGCATGGTTTGTCGCAAAAAAGCATTCATTGCTGGCTGCAGTCGTATCGCATTATCAATGCGAGGATCGCTTCCTTGGGCATAGGCCCCAATAGAAATCAAATCTCGATTTTGCTGATACAAAGAATAGGTTTGTTTCACGCGGCGCATCGCCTCCAAATGTTCATTGGAGATCACCATAGGTGCGACTCGGCTAATAGAAGCTTCAATATCAATTGCAGGATAGTGCCCCGAATCCGCAAGCGAACGTGACAAGACAATGTGACCATCGAGGATCGCCCGCGAAGCATCGGCAATGGGATCCTGTTGATCGTCTCCTTCCGTCAACACAGTATAAAATGCCGTAATTGAACCTTGCCCAGGGCCACCGTTTCCGGCGCGCTCAACTAAACGTGGCAATTTTGCAAACACAGAAGGCGGATAACCTTTAGTCGCAGGCGGTTCACCCACAGCCAAAGCAATTTCACGCTGCGCTTGGGCGTAGCGCGTTAAACTGTCCATAAGCAATAAAACGTTATAGCCTAAATCGCGGAAGTATTCGGCAATACGAGTCGAGGTTTCACAGGCGCGAAGGCGCATCAGCGGCGATGTATCCGCAGGCGCAGCAACGACGACTGAACGCGCTCGACCTTTCTCACCAAGAATTTCCTCAATAAACTCTTTCACTTCCCGTCCACGCTCACCCACTAGCCCAACCACAATAATGTCGGCGGTAGTACCGCGAGTCATCATACCTAAGAGCACACTCTTACCGACACCTGAGCCCGCAAACAAGCCCATACGTTGGCCTTTGCCCACGGTCAGCATAGCGTTGATAGCGCGAACGCCAACGTCCAGCGGTTCAGTAATAGCACGGCGAGATAAAGGATTAATGGCAGCGCTATGTCTTGGCGCTTGTTGGTCCGTTTGCAACGCGCCTAAACCATCTAAAGGCACGCCGTTACCATCGAGTACGCGTCCTAGCAGGGATAAACCAACATTGAGTCCAGTTTGTTCCCCCAAAGGCACAACCCGCGCACCAGGTAATACACCACGCAATTCTTCAATGGGCATTAAATATAATAGTTCGCCATCAAACCCGACCACCTCGGCGATTAACTCGCCCGCCATGGTTTCGATCGAACATAAACTGCCCACAGGCGCACGGCAACCGCTTGCTTCTAAGGTTAAGCCGACAACACGCACCAGTTGACCACTGGCCACAGCGCGAAATGGCGGCACCTTACCCTGATGATGATTAAGCCTATTCAGCAGTTGATGTTGGCGATTTTGCATCTGATTTTGCCTCTAATTGCTCACCTGTGTTTGAGGCAGATTGTATATCCTCAGCATGTTGAGAAACCGTATCGACAACCTGATCATCAAGCTCTAATCCCACGGCCTCAGAAGCCGCAACATGTTTTGCGGTATCTTCAACCTCTATCGCCTCTTGCAATTGACGCTGCTTGTCACTTAAGTGAGCATGTTGGTTCCGTAAAGACTCAAACACAGCATCGATGCGCGATGCGAGGGTCAAATCGACTAAAGAACGATGACTACTGAGAATACAGTCACCTGGGCTTAAGGAAGGGTCAACTTCAAGTTCCCACTTACTGCGGGTCAGTTGGGCGGTGGAATAAAGTTGTTCGACTAAGATAACATCGTCAGGATGCAAGCGGATTGTGACCGTTTGTTCTTTTATCGGCAGCGATTCTATACCTAAGCGCAATGCCGAAAGCACTTGTTCAGGATGAGTTTTTAATTCGTGGCCAATGACAGATTTCGCTAATGTCATACTCAGGTTCAGTAGCGAAAGTTCAATATCGCCATCGAGCAATTGCAATGGTTTTTCAAATTGGGCTAATAAGGTTTCAAAACGCGAGAGCAATATTTTTGCTTGGGCTAAACCGGTTTCTAATCCTTGCTCATGCCCTTGGGCGAGCCCTTCAGTATGGCCCTGCTCTAACCCTTCTAAACGTCCTTTTTCTAGCCCTTGCTCATACCCTTGCTGCTTACCTTCGCTAAAGCCTTCTTCTTCGGCTTGGGCGCGAATGTCTTCAATCTCAGCCATAGTCGGTGGAGAAACACTTTCCACAGTAGTCGACTTAGCGGCTTGATGATTAGAATGGCCGAACAGATTTGAGATAGAATCATCATCGGCTTCAGTCACATCTGGCAGCGCCCAGTGACTAAATTCGACATCTCCTTCGCTCAAGACCTTATTCAACAATTTATTGTCACTCGGATTAGAGGAACTCATCGCCACCACCGCCGCCTAACATGATTTCGCCGCTGTCACTTAAGCGACGAGCAATAGACAGGATTTCTTTTTGTGCGACTTCCACTTCACTGATACGGATTGGGCCCATGGCTTCAAGATCATCACGCAATAATTCAGCGGCACGTTTTGACATGTTACCCAAGATTTTTTCTTTCAGTTGATCATCAGTGCCTTTGAGCGCCTTCATCAGTACATCTTGCTGCACTTCACGCAACAGGGCTTGAATACCGCGGTCATCGACATCGATTAAGTTTTCAAATACAAACATCAAATCTTGGATTTGCTGCGCCATTTCTTCATCAGACTCGCGCATGGTTTCCATCAACTGGCTTTCGATACCCGTGTCTAAGTAGTTCATTATGTTGGCAGCCGCTTTTAAGCCACCCATTTTCGCGGCCTGGGCGCCACCTTGACCGGCGAACTGTTTCTCCATGATGTCGTTCAACTCTTGCAGTGCAGCGGGCTGCACTTCTTCAAGATTTGCAATACGCATCATCAAGTCTAAGCGGGTATTCTCAGGGAATTGACCAAAAATTTCCGCCGCTTGATCGGGTTCTAGATAAGACAACACAATGGTTTGGATCTGGGGATGTTCGTTTTGAATAATGGTCGCCACTTGGCGTGCATCCATCCACTTCAACGAGTCCAAACCTTTAGCGCCACTGCCCATGATAATCTGTTCAATCAGATTACCCGCTTTATCTTCACCCAGCGCGGCGGTTAAGGCTTTACGGACGAACTCTTCACTGTTGAAACCAATTGAAGAATACTTTTGAATATCATCAAGAAACAGCTTATGTACCCCGATAACTTTTTCCTGACCAAACTCATCCATTGCCGCCATGGCCATACCCACTTTTTGCACTTGCTTCGGCTCTAAGTGTTTTAAAATGGATGCAGCATCAGCCTCACTCAAACTGAGGAGTAAAATAGCGGTCTTTTCAACGCCACTAATATCTTTGATATTAAAGGCTGGTGCGGCCGCAGGAGCCACTTCTTTCGTTTTATTCTCAGCCATTGTCTTGTAACCAGTTTTTCACGACTTGAGTAGAGAGCTCAGGCTCATTCGCCACGAGCGCACGGATAGCTTTAATCATATCATCATCTTTGTGAAGATTAGGGATATGAATTGAGCCATCGTCAGCATAACTGTATTCCGCCTCTTGAGTATTGAGCATCCCTAGCGTATCAGCCGCATATTGGTCCTCAATTTCGGCTAATTCATTACCTAATCTGCCATCCTCAGGCATATTCACACTGTCAGGATAGATCAAGCGTTTCAGCATAGGACGTACCACAGCTAGAATCAGCACCAAAATCACTAGCGCACCAATCCCAAGCTTAATCGCACGCCAAAACCAAGGTTGCTCCCAAAGTTCAGGTGCGGGTAAATCTTCAACCAATTGATCCATAAAGGGAACAGTTACCACTTCCAGCACATCACCCCGTTGTGAGCTAAAACCAACCGCGCCTTCAAGCAAACGACGGATATTGGTCAGTTCTTGTTCGGTACGGGCAACACGGGCTACTTGACCATTTTCTCCAGCGGCACCAGGTTTAAAGTCCACCGCGACTGATACACTAATACGGCGCACTGCACCAACTTGCTGGCGGGTATGGCTAATGGTGGTATCTAATTCAAAGTTACGGGTCGCTTCGCGGTGCGAATTACCTGCTGCAGCCGTTGCTGATTCTGTCGCTTTTGTTGCATCTTCTGGAATATTAGACTCCATTGGCGGTTGATTGGATAACGCGCCAGGGATCCCACCAGAAGAGCCGCCAGTGGTGTTATTTTCAACGGTCATTTCACTACGCAGTGCCGGTAAATCAGGGTTAAAACGCTTTGATGTTTGCTCAACCGCAGTAAAATCCATACTGACGTCGACTTGAGAGGTAAAATTATCAGGACCTAGAATTGGCACCAGAATCGATTCAATCTTAGTGCGATATTCAGCTTCTTTTTGCTGTACTAATTCAAGTTCACGGCGAGCCGTCGCAGACGCGCCATCTTGGCTGCCTGAGTTCAATAAACGGCCGTTAGAATCAGTTACCGTCACCCTTGATGGTTCTAAACCTTGTACTGCAGAAGCAACAATATCGACGATAGCATCGACTTCACCTTGGCCTAAGCCACCGCGACGGGTATTGATCACCACTGTTGCACTCGGTTTAGAGGCATTGCGGGCGAAGACGTTTTCTTTAGGTAACGCAAGAATGACTTTGGCACGACTGACACTTTGTAGTTGCTCTATCGCACGGGCGAGGTTTTCTTCTTGGCTATGCTTAAGACGAGCTTGTTCCATACGTTGGCTGACACCAAAACCACTGTCTTTATTCAAAAAATCTTGGTTGGCTGCAGGACTGTCGATACCTGCACGGCTCAACATCATTTTGACTTCTTGATATTTATCTTCAGGAACTTTAATAACGTCCACGTCGATTTGGTACTTAACTTTATTTTTATCAAGTACATCTAGCACTTGAACCATTTCCTGAGTTTCCATTTTACCCAATGGACGATACTCTGGCTCCTGCGCCCACAGCATGACAAATACCGCCAAGGCTAAACAAATCGCTAAGGCTAAAATCATAGTCACTTGGCGCATCATATCGACACCGCCAAGATTTCCCATCATTCCTGACTTATGTTCTTGCTGGACACCTTGGTCAGCTAAACCGGAATTGGATCCGACAATCATTTCTGTACTCACGATTCGTACCTGCTAATTGGGTTATTCACTGGCCTAGACAGGCATGCTCATTATTTCTTTGTAGGCTTCGACAAGCTTATTACGCACTTGCACTGTCGCCTCGAAAGCGACACTCGCTTTCTCACGGGCAATCACAGTGTCCGATAAAGAAACGGTAGTATCACCCATCTCTAAACGTGTCGCGAGGTTTGACGATGCAGACTGTAAGCCGCTGACATTGCCGACGGCTTGCGATAGCAACTGACCGAAGTCTGCACCACTAGTGTTATTCACTTGCTGCATGATATTTGGCTGAACGCCAAACGACGGCGTTATTTCGCCTTGGAGTTTCTGCATTTCCTGCAGGAATGAATTTGCGCCTATTTGCATGCTGAGCTCCCAGTCGTCGAATTCTTGACGATCAAAATACCGATAACGGGACAATGCAAAATAACGGCCAAGTTTTCAGATGGTCGTGATTGATAATAAATTGACGGGATAAGAAGATGTCAATATCTAAGGATTTTGAATGAAATGAGCCACTTTTACGGTTGTGTATTTTAATAAATACAGCCTCACACTCAATGTGGAGGCTGCGAGATGATAACTTGAATTTATAGACTAATTTGGCAGTTGGATCCCCATATCACGCATCCTTGCCATCTTGTATCTTAGGGTTCGTGCGCTAATTCCTAGCTTTTCGGCGACTAACTTACGACTTCCTTGGCATTGATTAAGGGTCTCTAAAATAATCACATGTTCTTGAGCTTTGAGCTCTTCACCTAAGCCATCTGGCTCAGAAGAAAATGGGTCTAGATCTTCACCGCTTAAAATCACATCCTGCGCATCGATAATAATGTCATTGGCAGTGATCAATTGACCGGCTCTTAATATCAAAGCACGCTGGATCACATTGTCGAGTTCACGTACGTTCCCTGGCCAGCGATGACTCAATAAACGTCGACGCGCATTCTCATCCAACTCAGGCACATCGGCAACATTCAATGCCTTAGCATGTTTAGCCAATAAATGACGCGCAAGAGGTAAAATATCTGCAGGACGTTGACTTAACGCAGGCCAAGCTAAAGGAAATACGTTAATTCGATAGTAGAGATCTTCCCTAAATCCGCCAGCTGCGACCACTGCCTTTAAATCACGATTGGATGTGGCAAGCACGCGCACATCCAATTTAATGGTTTTACGGCCACCTAAACGCTCAACTTCACGCTCTTGCAAAACCCGCAACAACTTAGCTTGTAAGCCTAAATCCATCTCAGAGATTTCATCGAGCAGCAAAGTGCCACCTTGAGCCTGCTCAAATTTCCCCGGACACGCTTGATAAGCCCCCGTAAATGCACCCTTTTCATAACCAAAAAGGGTGGCTTCGAGCATGTTCTCAGGAATAGCGGCACAGTTAATGGCCACAAAGGCTTGATTAGCACGGCTACTGTGTTGATGAATATAACGGGCCAAAACCTCTTTACCCGAACCGCTAGGACCTAAGATCATGACAGAGGCATCAGAAGCGGCAACCCGTTGAGCCAGTGCTAATAAGGCTAAACTTTTTTCATCAGCGACGACGGGCTGATCCACATTTTGTTTTAATGGCAAATAGCGTGAGACTTGATTGAGTAACACTTCTGGTGCAAAAGGTTTTGCTAAATAATCAACAGCGCCTAATTTTATAGCGTTCACCGCGCTACCAATAGTCGCGTAGGCCGTCATCAACAGCACTGGCAACTTAGGATGATGCTGCTGCAGGTAGTTCAATAAACCTAAACCACCAATACCTTGCATCTGCACATCGCTAATAACTAAATCAAACTGATGTTGTTTCAAGGCTAAAATAGCGTCTTCACCGGAGGCAACATCAACACACTCATACTGAGCCAGCATTAAAGTATCCAACAAGGCTTCACGTAATGAAGCATCATCCTCAACGAGCAATAACTTTGCTTCAGACATGGGTAATCTCCAAAGGTAATATCACCGCGGATTTAGCCCGAGGGAATACTAAAGACACAGTACAGCCTTTATTCGGTAAACAACTGAGTTGCAGTTGTCCTCCATGATTGCGCACCACAGATTGCACAACGGCTAACCCAAGCCCAGTTCCCTGCGACTTAGTCGTAAAGAAAGGTTCAAATACCTTCTGCTGCATAGTGGCGTCTAAGCCTTTGCCATTATCGATTACATCTAATAATAACCGTTCGCCCTCTTCCTTCGCTTGGATACGAATTTCAGTTGCTCCGGCTTCTATGCTGTTCATGACTAAATTATTAATCGCCGAGCTTAATGCATTGGAATTAGCTAACATCGAGCTGCTTGATGCATCATCAAATGACAAGTCACAGCCTTGCTTTGCCGCTATCGGCTCACAATTTGCCAAAACATTGTCGATAACCTCAGCCAACGAGATTAGATCTCCAAGTTCATCCTGACGACCTTTAGCCATCAATAGCATGTCGTTAACCTGCCGCTCGAGTTCATTGAGTCTATCAACAAGTTTTTGTTGAAATTTCGCTTTAGCAGCATCGGATAACTTAGGACTCGCAAGATTTGAAGCATATAACAAAGCGGCTGATAAAGGCGTGCGCACCTGATGAGCCAAAGTTGCTACCATCTTGCCCAGTGCAGATAAACGTTGTAAATGGGAGATATTTTTCTGTAATAACCGAGTTTCAGTCAAATCAGTTAACACAATTAATTGACCAGGCTCTGGCGTCAATGGCGTAATCGCTAATTTAACGCGGCGCCCATTACGCAGTGACACTTCGTGGCCATCATCGTCCTGTGGCGCAAAGGCACTGTGGATCACATCTATCCAGCGAACGCCACATAAGGAACGCTCAAGTAATTCAACTGCTACCGGATTAGCATCCGTGACTATACCGTCGCCATTGATAATCACCACGCCGGATGGCATAGCCTGTAAAATATGCTCCATTCGATTGGACATATTCGCGGCCTCACGCAGTTGGTTCCATTGTTTGCTAGTGTGCTTGAATGACTCAATTTGCGCTAGTGGGTTGGCTGACATAGTCACTCCGTCAAAAAATTGCTTATGACGGGGTGACTGCAGTATCTATGCCAAATTGGAAATTGAACTTTAGAGGTTAAAACAACTTATATAACAATAAAATAGAAAACTAATCTTTTGTCATTCCGTACTTACGCATTTTTTCTACAAGCGTTGTACGGCGTATTCCAAGCATTTCAGCAGCGCGAGCTACAACATTATCTTGTAGCTCTAGCGCCTGACGTATCATGTCTATTTCTAGTTCTGCTAACAAATCCTTAAGGTTCACACCTTCAGGCGGCAGCTCACTAGGGAAACGCGTTTCAGGGATTTCAACCGGCTCTTCATCGCTAAAGATAGAAGCTAAAGCATCACGTTCCTGTTGCTCTTCACTCATCTCTACACAATATTCGGGCACATCGATATGGCGATATTTGACAGGTAAATCGTTAACATCGACCAGTCCACCCGGATATAAAATGGTGAGGCGTTCGACTAAATTAGACAGCTCGCGCACGTTGCCCGACCAAGCATGTTCTTTCAGCGACTCTATCGCACGCTGCGTAAAACGCACCTTACCACGGCCTTCGTTATAGACTCGGCTAACTAACTCTTGTAATAGCAAAGGCACATCGTCCTTGCGATCACACAACGCGGGCATTTCAATCGGGAATACGTTTAGGCGGTAATAAAGATCCTCACGGAACTCATTAACGCTGATCATAGTTTCTAAATCTCTATGTGTTGCAGCAACTACGCGTACATCAGCATTAATAGTCTTAGTACCACCAACACGCTCAAATACCCGCTCTTGCAGCACACGGAGTAATTTAACTTGCATTTGTAGTGGCATGTCTCCTATTTCATCGAGAAATAGTGTACCACCTTCAGCTAATTCAAAACGGCCTTTACGAGAACAGATTGCCCCAGTAAATGACCCTTTCTCGTGACCAAATAGCTCACTCTCTAATAACTCAGGCGGTATAGCACCACAGTTAACAGGGATAAATGGACCGTCACGGCGCTCAGACAAATAATGGATATTACGGGCGACCACTTCTTTACCTGTACCCGATTGACCCAGAACAAGCACGGTTGCCTCAGATGTTGCTACTTGATTTATCAAGTGCCTCACATTCGCAATACCATCACTGCGTCCCACTAAGCTTCGGAATAACTTTGTTTGATTCGCACTAGTAGGGACTTGAGGCCGTTTAACTTGACCGAATACTTGGCAAAAGTGTAATAATTCAGTGAGCTGAGGATACGTTAAAGGTTCTTCTATATGTCCAAGAATATTAGACACTTGCAGATCGTCAACATTGCCAAGCAACAGCATAGGTTGCCATGGATGTTGACCTGCGATGTTTTTAAGCCCATCAGCATCCATAACATCAGTTAGGATAACTAAAGCTCGAAAACGGGTATCTTGGAGGCTAGCACTTAATTTTTCGGTGTCAATTTGTACAAATTGCTCACCTAAAAAATCCAAAATGCAACACAGGCGATTTAATCGCTCTGATGGAGGGCCGATAAGTAAAATTCGTTGATCTGTTTGCATCATTCAGTAGGCCGTAAAGCTCTAATATGTATTAATTCGCATTAATTATTTATGATTAGTTGCTGTAAAAGCTTAACAAATTCAATGTAACAATCTGTGCCACCATCACTACTTGTGATGAATATTGTATTATCAGCAGACGAGAAGCAAGCCTCAGATGAGGTTTATGCCAAACTGAATTGATTTTAGTTCATTTACATCATGATTCTAGTCTAAAACGTCAATACTTTGACTTTTAGCCAAAAAAAAGACGCAACCAGTGCGTCTATTTTTAATCACGAAATAAGATATTAACCCGCTTCAGAATGCGCAGAAATATTATGTTTATCTGCAGGAATTGCATCCCAACCTTCTTTGATAGTACGTAAAATATCACATACATCATCAATCGCTTTCACATCATTATTTACGTTAGCTTCAGAAATTCTACGCAACATAAAGTCATATAAATCACTCAAATTTCTAGCTATCTGGCCACCAGCATCCATATCTAGGCTATTGTTTAAACCAGTAATAATCCCAATAGCTTTGCCAATGTACATACCTTTATTAGACAAGTCATTTTGTTCAATCGCAAGACGACTTTGTGCTAAACGTTGCAGTGCCCCCGCAAACATAAGCTGAATAATACGATGTGGTGACGCAACAGTAATTTCACTCTCTAAAGACACCTTACGATACGATTGCAGTGATCCTCTCATAAACACCTACCTGTTTAAATCTATAGTCTCATAAACACTAATCTGGCGCTTATTCTTATTACCTGCATGTAATAATGCTTGTCTATCTGCCATAACAATACTTGCTTTACTTGTGTACTCTTGAGTAAGTTCAAGCTGATGTTGAAGATAATCAACATCTGTCATATTAGCATCAGCCACTAATACATTGAGTAAAATTTGACGCTCTCCAACCAGTACTTGCAAGTTCGACACCAACTCGTCAGATTGAGGCTCTTCAGCAGGAAGCTGAGTCAGTTTATTTAAATTTTCACTCAAAAGGACATTAAGCTCATCGAGTTGTTTCACTTATACTCCCCTTACTCATTTATAATTTCACTATCGTTTTTTAACAGCTCCAGGAAGCGAATTCAAACGATCAACAAGACCACTGCTCTGCTGATTTAGTTTTCCAACGACAAGATCCATCGCATTAAATTGCTTCGTTAAACGGGCTGTTAGTTGATCCATTTTAAGCGTGAAAGCTTCTCTTCTATCAGTAAGCTGGCTTTGTTGATTAGTATATCCGGTTTGACGTGACGCAATTAATCCTCGAGACTTGACATAACTATCAGCAAGATCATTAAAGCGATTAGCAAGCCCTTTATCTGGTGTCGAGAATAATGCCTCAACACTGGCCATATCTTCAGAGATGACTTTATTAAGTTTAGTATCATCGACAGACAACTTACCATATCTATCTGTTTTTATACCAATATCATATAATGCTATCGAACTGCCGCTATCAGTTGGCACTCGTTCACTCGATATACTTCGGAGTTGCGATTCTATAGAACGGATCATAGAGTCGCCCTGTAATGCAGCTGCTGTTTTTTTCTCTTTATCATAAGACGACATTTTATCAACTGCAGTCGCTAAACTATTGTAGGCATCGACAAAAGCTTTCACATTTGTCTTTACTGCATCATCATCTTGTTCAATTTTTAACGTAGTCGTCTTAGAAACATCAGCATCAGTTAAGTTTAACGTCACCCCTGCAATAGCATTTTTAACTTCATTAGTTTGCGAGGTAACTTTCTGATTATCGATATAAACAACTGCATTTTTAGCATCTTGAAGCGTGGAGATGTTACCAGCACCGAACATATCATTTAGTCCAGTTCCAGTCGTGTCATTAGCTGTAATACTAATTTGATTGTCTTCACCTGACTTATCTGAACTAAAAACCAATCGACTGCCTGCATCACTGGTAATAACAGTTGCAGTTACGCCCGCATTATCTGGGGATTCATTAACTTTTTTAGCAATCGCAGCAAGTGAATCGGTAGCCGAAACATCAATGGAGAAATTCTTACCATTGATACCAAAATCAAGGCTCCCTTCACCTACAGGTAATGCAGGATCTGCAACGTTTTTTCCAGCAATTTTATGATTTACCGCAAGTTGCTCAACTTTAATACCATAGCTACCCGCTTGTGCAGTTTTGTCTGTTGTTGCTGATAAATAAGTTTGATTACTAACAGAAACCTTACGCAGATTGAGGGCATCGCCAGTTTGAAGTTTTTTTAAGGCATCTTGAAACGTAGACAACGCACTTTTTAAGGTTCCCATGGCAGAAACTTTTGCTTTGATGCTGTCTTCCGTTTTATTAAACATCGCTTCTTTCGGTGTTTTTTCGGCATCAACTAAAACTTGCACAATTTCACTAATTTTAAGGCCAGATCCCATGCCTGTCGCTGTTAATGCCATATAGACCTCTCAATCAAACGTACTTACAAATATTTATGCTTCTGTTTTCATCAAAAGCCCTGTGACTTCTGATAGTTTTTCTGCCAAGGCTAATGCTTCTTCACTCGGCATTTGTCTAATCACATCACCAGTATCTCGGTCAAGTACAGTCACAACAGCTTGTCCAGAGTTCTCATCAACCTTAAATGCTAAACCTTTACGCATCATAGACATCATATCAGACAACTCTGTGGCAACTTGAGCCAGCTTACTCGGGTTCTGTTCATTTTTCGTTACATCTTGTTCCGCAGCTTGTTCAATAGCCGTATTTCGCTTTAACTCAGCATCTGGAGCAGATGCTTTTAGTGGCGTTTGAGCTAAATCAACCTTACTGTGAAGCATAGAAGGTGAACTTGCTATATTGATATCCATAACCATACCTCAGCAAATTTAGTAATAACTTTAAATAGTTACATTAAAATTACCCTATAAAACTACATTAACCTTTAAAGTGGCAAAGGGAGATCCGTCACCGAACCTCCCTTATCACTTTCTCACTATTCTGCGTTAAACTACAGCAGTGACAAGGCCACTTGAGGTAACTGATTGGCTTGGGCCAACATTGCAGAACCCGTTTGTTGTAACACTTGATTCTTGGTCATTTGTGATGTTTCTTTCGCAAAATCCACATCCACAATTCGGCTCTTAGCATCAGCAACGTTTGCTTGAGTATTAGCACTGTTACTGATGTTGTATGCTAGGCGGTTTTGTTTAGCACCTAAGTTAGCACGCTGACTATCAATCGTTTTAATGGCTGCATCAATATTCGCAAGTGCAGTTGAACGACCAGCAGAACTTCCAACAGACAAACTATTAACAGATAAAGCGCCAGCATTCGTTGCTTTTACTGAAATAGTAACGTCTTCACCTTCTTGGTGTCCGACTTGGAAGGTCTTACCTGCGGAGAAATCACCATTCAGTAATTTTGTGCTACCAAATGCAGTTGTATCACCGATTGCTGTAATTTCTAATGCCAGTTCATCAATCTCACTTTGCAATGCTGTCAAATCATCAGTGCTGTTAGAACCGTTCTCTGCTTGTACTGTCAAATCACGCATACGTTGAAGCATGTTAGTCTGTTCTTGCATCGCACCTTCAGAAATCTGGGCGATTGAAATGGCATCGTTAGCATTGCGCATACCAACATCAAGGCCACGCACTTGGCTGTTTAGTCGGTTAGATATCGCTAAACCAGCAGCGTCATCTTTGGCACTGTTAATACGCAGACCACTGGATAAACGTTCCATAGATGTGGCCAAACCGCCTGCGGAAGTATTTAAATTCTTTTGAGCTTTTAATGAAGTGACGTTTGTGTTTACTGTAATGGCCATGATCGTTTCCTCTTTATACCTGGCTTGTGAACTTGCCTGTCTACTTAAGCCAGGCGGGTCTTAGTGGTTACAGTATATTTAACGGCAGCATCTTTTTTAACTTTAGAGTTATTTTTTAAAATATCTTGATTTTAAAAAATAACTCTAATTATCATAAACATAAATATCAACTCCTATAAAACTTTGCCTACTTTTCTAGATAATTCTAGAACAAGTAGGCAAAAGCACTTCATATAACATCACGCAAGTAACATTAACCCAGAAGAGATAATGCAACTTGAGGTAACTGGTTAGCCTGTGCAAGCATTGCAGAACCCGTTTGTTGTAACACTTGATTCTTAGTCATAACTGAAGTTTCCTTCGCAAAATCGACATCCACGATACGACTCTTAGCATCAGCAACGTTGGCTTGAGTATTAGCACTGTTACTAATGTTATAGGCCAAACGGTTTTGCTTCGCACCTAAATTGGCTCGTTGATTGTCAATTGTTTTAATGGCAGCATCAATATTCGCAAGTGCTGTTGAACGACCAGCTGAAGTCGCTACGGATAGCGAATTAACAGATAAACTTGCAGCATTAGTTGTCCCTACCGAAATAGTGACATCCTCAGCTTCTTGGTGCCCTACTTGGAAGGTTTTACCCGCAGAAAAGCCACCAGTCATTAATTTGGTATTACCAAACGCCGTACTATCACCTATAGCAGTAATTTCTTCTGCTAATTGATCCATCTCTTTTTGCAATGCAGTCAAGTCATCAGTGCTATTCGCACCGTTTTCTGCTTGAACAGTCAAATCACGCATACGCTGCAACATATTGGTTTGCTCTTGCATCGCACCTTCGGCAATTTGAGCAATTGAAATCGCATCATTTGCGTTACGCATACCCACATCTAAACCGCGCACTTGGCTGTTCAAGCGGTTAGAAATGGCTAGACCAGCGGCATCGTCTTTTGCACTGTTAATGCGTAGACCACTGGATAAACGTTCCATTGAGGTCGCTAAACCGCTACTGGAAGTATTTAAATTCTTTTGTGCCTTCATTGAAGTCACGTTGGTATTTACTGTAATAGCCATGTTGAGTTCCTCTTCCTAGTTATACCGCCAAGGCTTGGAGCTTGGCTAAATTTTTAACAATTTATCTTACAGATGGATAGGTACTTGCTTTCTGTTAAATAAAGTCGAACAGGGAAACAGAACCCACCTTACTAAACACGCTAGAGACTGCGTTCAATGCAAGCTGTTGCTTTTCAAATTCCGTAATCGCTGATGCATAATCGAGATCTTCCAAGAGTGATAGCGCTGATGAGTTCACCACTTTCTCCTCGGTATGAGTCTCTTTGTAACTTTCGACAACTTTCAGATTATTTCCCGCCACACTTCTGGCAGAACTAATTTGATTGACGCCACTATCGATGTTATTCAATATCTGTGCCAACTGAGCTCGGCCTTGGGGAGTGTTGGCAGAATTAGGGTCTTCAATTAATGCAATCGCACTGCTGATCGTATCGAAAATACTGACTTCGGCCTGCGGCTCCATGGTGAAACTATCGCCAGCGCTGGGTTTTCCATCAATTTTAACTTCTATACCATTAAAACTAACGGGATTAGTGGCATCGAAGTTAACTACGTTTGCGACGGGATTACTTGCAGAATCGAGCACTTGCAAGTTAGTACCACCGGCACCATTATCAGTGAAGTTAAATGTATATGTATCAGCCACATAAGTTGCAGCGTCAGCAATTTTTGCTGTTTTAACGCTAAACTCCCCCTGCTGGCTGGCCAAATAATTGACGCTATAATCACCAAGTCCATTGGGTGCTTTCATAAACGCGCTATCGCCAGGGATGTTTGTCCCCATGGCAACACCCGTTTGTACTAAACTATTTTTGACGCCAGAATCGCCGCTATACACTATTTTAGGCGGCGTCGAGTTATCAAAAGCAAAAGGTTCTTTATCGGTACTGAAACCAGAGAACATATAATTGCCAGATTCATCCTTACTATTGGCAATAGAGAGCAATTCTTCTAAGCTGCCTTTCATCTCTTCGGCAATCATTTGCCGCTCAGTTCCTGAGAGTGTGCCGTTTATCGCTCGCATAACTTGCTCACGCATAGAGCCAGTTAAATCTTCAGCACTACCGAGTTTGCTTTCTGCCACAACAAGACGATTTCTCGCATAGTCAATATTTTTCATAAACTGATCGACTAGCGCATTTTTCTGATTCAGATTATCGATACCCTGTGACGCCACAGGATCATCACCAGCAGTATTGACTTTCTTACCACTGCTCAATTGGTCAAGAATTTTGCTGGTCGCCGTTTGCTTTTGCAGCACACTGGTAATGCTTTGATTAAAAATCTGCGCGGATGATAATCGCATAGTTAAATCTCCTAACGCACTGAGGATAATAAGGTGTCAAAAATCTGCTGTGCAGTCGTCATGATCCGCGCAGAGGCTTGATAGGCTTGCTGAAAACGCATTAAATTTGCTGCTTCTTCATCTAAGTTCACGCCCGACTCACTCTCTACTCGCGCATAAGCTTGTTGATACACTGCCTCTGCCGAACCAACACGCACTTCAGCCGCTTTCGTTTTACTGCCTACCTCGAGCTTAGTGTTCTCGAACACATCAGCTAGGGTCGACTTTCCCCCATTCATCACCTTACTTTCGCTCAACTTAGCCATAGCGACAGCATTAGAGTTATCCCCCGCTGCGAAGGATAAATCGAAGGTAAATCTGTCATTGCCTGCAGCCGCTTTGCTGTCAACTTCAAAGGTAAAACCAAAAGCGCTGATACTCGGAGGAGTATAAGGGGCTGCAGCCCCAAGGGATGTTCCAGCGGCGTCGAATGCTTCATAGGTTGGAGGCACAACTGTGGTATCGAGCTTTATCGTCAACTCACTGCCCGTTACAGGGAAATTTGCGGCATTACGATTGCTAATTTGAGTCAACTTCACTTGGGTATTGCCCGAGTTAGCGGCATCTGCTGAAATCTTTGGGGATGCGGCGGCAATGCCTTTAGGGTCTTTCATGACCACTTCAATGCCATTTGAAGCACCCGCTGTTGGGCGAATGGCAAAACGATCGCCAGACGCCATAGCGCCCGCTTTTATGTCAATTGAAAATCCAGATCCACCCGATAAAGTCGAGCCATTTAACGTCAGTGGCGTAATTGCCCCCGTTTTCGAATCTCTCAGCTCATAAGTTGCAGGCGCGGTAAATGACAGTTCGTAGGCACCACCAGTTAATAAACTGGTGTCATCTATGGTGACGCCTAATGTTGCATTACCCGTATTACCAGAAAAACCTGCTGCACGGCCCAAAGACATCATAGGATCGTTGATATCTTTGAAGATATTGGCACCAACTTGCCCATTGAGGTCAATACCTTGTGCTTGCATTTTATTGAAGTTATCAGCCACGCCCAAGGCTAATTGATCGAGCTCATGACCCGCGGGAATTAACGTTTGATCACGATAATCAAAAATGGCCCCTAACTGACCGCCAAGTTTACTCGGATCAACAGTGACACTTTGCGAACCAATACTTGAAGTCAATTGGAGCTCATTCGGAAATGGATCACCCGCTTGGACTCCCATCGTCATAGCAATTTCGCCAGAAACCAACATCACTGAGCCACCGAGCATTACGCTCTTAGCACCATTTTCTAATGGAATAACATTCACTTGAGCGTACTGGCTTAACTCTTGAACAAGTGCATCTTGCTTATCAAGCAACTGCGCATCCTGATTCGGCGACTTCATTAACTCTAGGTTTAAATTTGCCAGTTCTGTACTGATCTCATTGATACGCTTAGTCATACCAGTGATCTGGTCATTGGTCTGATTAAGCTGGCCATTCAAATACGACTGCATCTGATTAAGACTGCTGGCAACTTGCTGTGCGTTTGTTAGGGTCGAACTCCGAATACCCAAATCTGCAGGCAAATCAGCCACACTATTCAGCCCCGAAAACAGGTCATTCAAGCTTTGTGGCACAACTTTACCTACCTGTGAAAACAGCTGATCTAGCTCACTCAATTTACCATAGCTGGCTTCGGCGGCACTTAACGTTGTTTGGCCAATGCGTAACTCTCTTGCGGCATAGTCATTGTAGATACGCTTAACGTCATTAACGTAAGTTCCTGTGCCATAAAAACTACTACCAAAACGCTGCGATTCAAGAGTCGACTGGGTTGCCACTTGTCTGTGGTAACCAGCGGTATTGGCGTTAGCTATGTTATTACTGGTAACACCCAGTTGCGACTGGGAGGCAAGCACCCCAGTTCGCGCTATATTCAGTAGATCAACGGCCATTAGTTGACACTCCTATGAACAAACAGGGTTGTAAGATTCATCATTTGTCTTCTCCTGGCAGAATTGATTTCAGTTCTTCACTGATCGACTGCATCACTTTAATCACTTTTTCAGCGTATCGAGGATCAGTGGCATAACCCGCATCCTGCAAAGCTCGGATGAATTGAGTAGGGGAAGCGGCCACTTTTTTCGCATCTTGATAACGTTCACCTTCGGCAATGAAGGACACAAAATCGTTAAAGCTATGCTCGAAATCACTATAAACTCGGAAGTCAGCTTTTTGCTGGACAGCAACACCGTGCTCAAATTCTAAGGTACTGACGTTAGCCTTATCGCCTAACCAACGACGATCAGCTTTAATGTTGAATAGGTTATGACTCGGCGCACCGTTATTGCCGCGGACGATTTTTTGTCCCCAGCCAGTTTCCAGTGCCGATTGCGCCAATAATACTTCTGGTTGGGTACCTAATGTTTTTGCGGCTTTTTCAGCATGTGGATATAAGGTCGCTAAAAATTCTTCTCGACTACCGAACCTGACAATCTTTTGGGTTTCCCTAAATGCTGCCGTCGGCAAAACTTGGCCGCTAATCACAGGTTCTACCACTGAAAGTGATTGTTCACTCCAGCTCGGCTTAGGCGTATCGATAGCCAGTGAACGATTAGGCGCATCAATGTCCATTGATGAATTGGCATCTTCAGCTCTATCCGGTTCAAATACAGGCCGAGCGATAGCAGCCGGCACACCATGATTTACAACTGTGGGTTCAACCACAGGAGTGGCTGAACTCTGCATAGGCACATTAAGCGCTTTATCGTCGTGGAGCATTTTCATGCCACCATCGTCACGCAATACCGATGCAGGCGTGAAATGACTTGTTTCGGGAGAGAGTTGCTGCACCATCATATCGGCAAGGCCCAATACACCTTTGTCAGATAAATCGACCGATAACTGCTGATCGCGCATCTGCTCGTAAAACTGAGTGTATTGGCTATTGAGTGGACTATCAGACTGAAAAACCGCATTGGCATCGCGCATACTTTTCATCAGCATTTGCACAAAAATACCTTCAAATTGTTGGGCAACCTTTTTCAAGGCGCCCTTCTCATCTTTCTGAGCCTGAGCGCGGAGTGAATCTAGCCCGCCCAGGTCAAGAAAATGTGATGAACTTGAAAGCTTTTCCATGATTTTCCCGACAGAAATTAGATGATGATAAGTTCACCATGCAAAGCTCCTGCCACTTTTAATGCTTCAAGTATTGCTAACACATCTGAAGGGGCTGCACCGACTAAGTTAACCGCTCTAACCAGCTCATCCAGCGTAGTGCCTGGATTAAACATAAACATACGGCGGTCACTTTCTGTCGCTGTGATCGTACTATTACTCGTGACGGTTGTTTGACCATTTGCCAACGCGTTAGGCTGCGAAACCTGTGTCGCCTCCGCAATCGTGACAGTCATGCCGCCATGGGTAATCGCCGCAGGGAGTAAGCGTACGTTTTGCCCAACCACTATGGTTCCAGTACGCGAGTTAACGATCACTTTGGCAGATTCCTCTGCGGGAACAACATCAAGGTTTTCAAGCGTTGCTAAAAAGGAGACCCGTTGTGATACATCACGTGGAGCCGTTACCTGAACAGACGTCGCATCTAAAGGACGCGCCATATCAGGACCTAATAGATCATTGATCGCATCGGCCATGCGCTGCGCAGTAGAGAAATCCGAACGACGTAGGTTAAACGTCAAATAATCGCCAGTTGAAAATGGGGTTGCTACACTACGCTCAACAATTGCGCCATTGGGTATACGACCTACAGTTGGCGTATTTTGAATCACCTTTGAACCATCTAAACCATCGGCACTAAAACCACTCACCACTAAACTACCTTGGGCTATGGCATACACATTACCGTCTACCCCTTTCAAAAAGGTCTGTAATAAGGTGCCACCGCGTAAGCTTTTGGCTTCGCCTAAGCTAGATACCGTTACGTCAAGATCTTGACCAGGTTTGATAAAGGCGGGCATATCCGCGTGTACGGCTACCACTGCAACGTTTTTAATTTTCGGTTTGACGTTGTCAGGAAGATTAATCCCAAAGTTTTTGAGCATAGTCATAAAGGTCTGCTCGGTATAACTGGTTTTTTCCCCCGTTCCCGGTAAACCGACCACTAAGCCATAACCAATCAACTGGTTACTACGCACACCTTGCACATTGGCAATATCTTTAATTCGTTCAGCCTGACTAGGTAGAGAAAACACTAGCATGGCAACGGCTAACACCAGTTTATATTTCATGATACGACTCCTTAGAAGGGCCACCAGTCGCTCATAAAGAACTGGCTTAACCAGCCCACTTTTTGAGCATCTGCGAAAGTGCCTGTGCCACTGTATTGGATACGGGCATTAGCCATTCGCGTTGAATCGACAGTGTTATCGGGTTTAATGTCCTGCGAGCGAACGAGACCAGTGACACGAATAAACTCATCACCATTATTGATTGAAATCCATTTTTCACCACGGATCACTAAGCTGCCGTTGTTTAGCACTTGCATCACGTTTGCCGAGATGCTGCCATCTAGACTATTACTCTGATCCGCATCCGATTCACGCTTAGTGTTCATGCTATCTTTGTAACGCAAATCAATTGGCACTCCGCCAATGGACACATTACTACCACCTGCAAAGATGGGATCTAAGCTCATGTCTGAACCTTTTTTGATCTGATTGCCTGCACTCTTCTTAGCTTGAGTCGATTCCTTCAATACGATAGTGATAATGTCACCGACTTTGTGGGCGCGTATATCCGAATACAAGCTAGATGCTTGGCTGTCTTGATAAATAGAGCCAGTTGCGGCAATTTTTGTCGGCGGTGCCTCTGGGTATACCGGCGCGTAAAAGGGATCATCCGCAAGGGGTTTCTTTTGCGTCGAGCTACAAGCTGCAAGCAATAACGCGACGGCCAACACAAGATATCTAGCCATGATGTTTGCCTCTATAAATTCTGAGTCACATAAGACAGCATCTGATCTACCGCTGAAATCACTTTTGAGTTCATCTCGTAAATGCGCTGACTTTCGATAAGGTTCACCAGTTCCTCGGTCACGTTCACGTTAGAGGTTTCTAAGGCGCCTTGACGAATAGCACCCATACCATCTAACGAAGCGGTACCTTGAATGGGCGTGCCGCTCGCACCAGTTTCCGTATATAAGTTTTGTCCCATAGGATCTAGACCCGATGGATTAATAAAATCCGTCATAGTCAACTGACCCACGACTTGGTTCTCAGCGGTACCCGGCGTTTTTACTGAAACTTCACCCTCTGCTGAAACGGTAATACTGGTCGCATTATCAGGAATAGTGATCGCGGGTTGTAGCAAATAGCCAGAACCTGGAGTCACAATCTGACCCGTATCGTCTAAGGTAAACTGACCATTTCGAGTATAAGCAGTGGTTCCATCAGGGAGCTGGATTTCAAAAAATCCAGGACCTTCAATCATAAGATCCAGCGAGTTATCCGTCGTCAGCATGTTACCCTGAGTAAACATTTTTTGAGTGGCGACGACTTTCGTACCCGCACCTATGTTTAATCCGTTGGGTAGCTTAGTGTTAGATGCACTAACACCACCTGCTTGGTTAACTGTTTGATAGAGTAAATCTTCAAATACTGCGCGGCTTTTTTTGTAGCCCACAGTGCTAGCGTTCGCTACGTTGTTTGAAATCACTGAAATATCAGTTTGCTGTGCGTCTAAGCCAGTTTTACTAATCCATAACGCCGGATGCATAATCTATCTCCTAACTAATACGCATTAATGAAGATGAAGCGCGATCATTCTCTTCCGCGGTTTTCATCATCTTGACTTGCAATTCAAACTGCCGCTGAAGATCAATCAAAGACACCATTTCATCAACAGGGTTAACGTTACTGCCCTCTACGGCACCACTTTCAACTGCGACGAAAGGGTCAGCTGGTGCTGCTTCACCTGACATTTGTCGAAATAATCCATCTTCACCACGCATCATCTGCGCATTGCCGGGATTAACTAACTTCAATCTCGCCACTTCTTCTATCACTTCAGCAGTCGCCCCTTGAGGGCGAACAGACACTATGCCATCCTGTGAAATTGACACTTTATCAATAGGTAATGGCAGCACTATCGGGCCAGCATCCCCCATCACGGGATTGCCTCTGTCGTTATACAACATGCCCGTCGCATCGAAACTGAGACTACCGGAACGGGTATAAGCTTCACTGCCATCTTTCGCCTGAACGGCAAACCAGCCATCGCCTTTAATGGCAACATCGAGATCCCGTCCAGTGGTTTTTATCGGACCAGAGCGAAAATTAGCTGACGGAGATTCTGTCATCGCAAACACCCTTGAAGGCAACCCTTCACCGAAGGCTTGCATCGATCTGGCCTGCGCCATATCTGATTTAAAACCATCGGTATTAGCATTGGCTAAGTTGTTCGCACGGAGTGCCAGCTCATTCATATTTTGCTTAGCGCCACTCATGGCGACATAAAGGAATTTGTCCACAGACTGCTCCGTCAAATTTTCTACATGACAATACCCAAGCAAGCATCATGCCAACAAAAAATAACGTTTAATTTACTGATAGAATTGAAAAATATGAAAATGAAGTGATTTGACGGCAGGATAAAGGCTAAGTGTTGCCACTGGCGGCAACACTTAGTTAAACAAAGTAATGATTAGCGGATTTGTAATACGGTTTGTTGCAGCGTGTTATTCACTTCAAGGGTACGAGAGTTCGCTTGGAAGTTACGCTGCGCCGAAATTAAATCGACCAGTTCAGTCGTCAAATCAATGTTCGATTGCTCTAACGCCGATGAACTGATGCTACCAAAAGTTCCACTATTTGCCTCACCCGCTAACGCTGGACCTGAAGCTAAACTGGCTTTCCACGACGTATTACCCACTTGCGTTAAACCTTGTTCGTTAGCAAAACGAACTAAAGCAACCCGTGCTAAAGGCACGGTTGAGCCATTAGAATAACTCGCGGTCACTAAACCATCTTCGCCGATTTCAACGTTAGTTAAGCGACCTACAGTCGTACCATCTTGCGTCAACTCAGTTGCACCAAAAGGAGCCGCATATTGCGTTGGGGCATTAAACTTCACAGTCAACTCTTGAGTACCATCGGCACCTGGCCCTAAAACACCCGCACCACTGACGCCCAAAGCCTCAGTCTTGACTATAGCAGGATCACTACCAGTGTAGACACCAACAGAATTGAACTTGAGTACAGAGCCTTTCCAACCACCAGCAGTTTGAGCCGTGCCCGTTGCATCAGGTGTGCCATCGCCGGTGGTATCTGTTTGATAAGTACCAGCAGGACCGGCTAGATCTACTTGCTTTCCATCAACAGCATAGTAAGCCACCCAATTGTTCTCACCATTGTACGAACCATCTTTGGGCTTAACAAAATAAGTGGTCATAATATGTGGCTCACCGAGTGAGTCATAAATTGTCATTGATGTAACGTTATTGTAGGTTTTTGCATCTAGAGGATCGAATGCCGCGGGGTCGAGTGCACTTTCCTTAGCATTTAAGTTCATTTGTAAAGTAACATTCTCAGTCTTTACAGGGCTACCCGCAGTGTCTGGTATTTGTACCGGCTTAGCCGTCGTTAAACTCACTGATGTTGAGTTCCCATCTTTATCCACTGGGAAAGTTTGCAAATAATTACCAGCAGAATCAACCATGTAATTATTTTTATCTACCTTAAATGCTCCAGCACGGGTAAACGAGTGGTCTAATGTACCCAGTTCAGAAGCAGTAACGAAAAAGCCACCCCCTTTAATCGCCATATCAAGGGAGTTATTCGTCAACTGTAAGCTACCTTGATGGAATTGCTGTGCCACTTGGCTCGTCGCAACACCACCACCGACAGCAGTTTTAGCATTTGAAAAAATAGAATTAGCGTAAACATCCGCAAATTCAGCACGGGACTCTTTAAAGCCAATGGTGTTCGCATTAGCAATGTTATTCGCCGTAGTGTTTAAATCTTTCTGCGCAGCAGAAATGCCACTCAATGCAATGTTAAACGACATAATTCACCTCTACACTTGACTCAATTCATTTATGAGCGATTTACGCCCAATTCGGATGCTGCAAAAATTCTTTTATACAAGCTTAGGTTTCAGACACAGCTAACACATCGGTTAACTTGATGCCCATACCGCCTCTCAAGTTAAGAATCGCGCCAGTACTGGCAGTACCGAGAGAAACGCTGGTCACATGAGCATAGGTCGAGACTGGCAATTCTTGGGATTTCCCATCCACTAAACCACTCGCCTTGATCGTATAGTTACCTGCGGTTACAGGTTTTCCATCTTTATCGAGGCCATCCCAGTTAACATCGACATTGCCCCCCTTACTGCCATCAACTTTAAAGGTGGTCACAACTTGGCCTTTCTCATCCTCAACACGTACAGTAACTTCAGGAATTTTAGCTGGCGTGCTAATCACACCTTTTATTGTTGGGCTTTCAGCTGAAATGTTACCTGTATCAGTTGGGATCAATACCTTGCGACCAACAAGTCCTGATGCCTGTAATGCTTGGCTTGATGTCATAACACCGTTTAAATTAACGATTTCCTTATTCAACTTAGTAATACCATCAACCGTCGAGAATGATGCCATCTGCGCAATCATTTGGTCGTTGTCGACGGGCTTAAAGGGATCTTGCATCGATAACTGTTGGCTTAATAACGAGAAAAAGTCATCTTGAGTTAACTGCTGGCTTTTTGCTTCCGGTACTATTGAATCTTTTGGCAAACGTATGCCATCAAGAAACGGATTACCCGTTGAGCTGGTTGATGAATTCGTCGTAACGGCATTTGGCTGACTCTTATTTTGAGCCGTCTGCGCCGACGCTTGGTTAATTTGATTAATGAGGCTCACAGCTTACCTCCTAAGTAACACATGTTATTTACCCATCCCAAGTGTTTGTTGCAGCATAGACTTAGCTGCTTCAGCGACTTGAACATTCATTTGATATGAGCGCGAAGCAGAAATCATATCTGCCATTTCTTCCATGACATTAACATTCGGTTTATAAATAAAGCCGTCCGCATCCGCCATTGGATGATCGGGCGAATATTCTTTCAGTAGTGGTTTATCACTTTCTACAATGCCTTTTACCGCAACGCCTTGAGAAGCTTGTTGCTGACTTTGGGCTTTAGCCATTTCGGCTTCAAAAATGGGATGACGGGAACGATAGGTCTTATCTACACTACTCGAGACGGAATCCGCGTTAGCTATGTTGCTCGCGGTGGTGTTTAGCCTGACCGATTGAGCAGACATTCCCGAGCCAGCAACATCAAATATGCTAAATAAACTCATGATTAATCCCCTCTCAACGCTTTCTTCATGCCACTAAACTTACTGTCTAAAAAACCTAGCGACATTTGATATTCAAGTGCATTTTGCATGAATGCCGATTGTTCCTGTTGTATATCAACAGTATTACCATCACCGGTATCGGGTTGATTTGGCACACGGAACTTAACAAATTGTCCAGTCAACTCCGCAAGCCCAAAATGCTTATCTGGCTCTTGCATTTCAAGACTATTTCGCTGCAGCTGTTGGCCTCGAGCGGCCTGCATTGCCGCAGAAAAATCAACATCGCGGGCTTTGTAATGTGGCGTATCTGCGTTAGCGATATTGCTTGAAATGACTTCAGCCCGCTGCGCTCTAATACCGAGAGTGTATTGATGCACACCCAGTGCATTATCAAAATTGATCGCCATAAAATTGCCTCCTCGTGTTCTCACGAAAACAAAGCAATTCATGTGCCAACATCAGGAAAATTTTGAGAATAACAACAAGGATGAACAAGTGATGAGTAAAAAATTACCGACAATTGTCGGTAATTTTCTTTAGAGCGGCTGAGTTAAGTCTTTTTCTGGTAATAAATGCCAGGGTTACAACGAACCATATCAAACTCGTCCGTTAAACCAGCGATAGATTCTGATGCGCCGAGAAATAAAATCCCTTTGGGATTGAGAGCGGCAGCGAATTGCCGCAAAATTTTTGCCTTTGCCTCTGGTGCAAAATAAATCAGCACATTGCGGCAAAAGATAATGTCGAACTTGCCAAGCAGACTATAACTCTCGAGTAAATTATGCGCTCTAAAGTTCACCAACCGCTTCACATTGTCCTTTAACTTCATATTGCCTGAAGGTAATGCATCAAAAAACTGACGCTTACGTTCTTCAGATAAACCACGCGCTAATGCCAAACTATCGTACTCGGCATTTTTGCAACGTTCCAACATGGAAGGAGATAAATCCGTTGCTTGAATAGAAGCACTACCAGCCAAGGCACCAGGCTTCTTCTGTTGATACTCAAGAATAGTCATAGCCAATGAGTATGGCTCTTGGCCTGACGAGCAAGCCGCAGACCAAATTTTAAGCGGACGCCCCAGACGACTGTATTCAGGTAGTAGGACATTATTCAACAACTCAAATGGATAACGATCACGGAACCAAAGGGTTTCATTGGTCGTCATAGCATCGATCACTTCAGCTCTGAGCGCACGCTCAGTAGGCTTCATCGAATGCTTAACCACATCAGATAAGGATGGCAGGTTATATTTGCCCATCAAAGGAGCAAGACGACTGCGCACAAGATATTGCTTATTTTCACCCAGTACGATGCCGCTGTGTTGCTCTAAGAACAACCTAAATTGATTATATTCAGCCTCAGCGAGTGATTTATTTGGCACATTCACATCCTAAATCCTATAGCAAGCACCAAAATCAGTGCGAAACCATCATGTTATAAAGTCGAGATTATAGCGTAAAGCGTATCTAGGTACTAACCTACAGCAATTACAAACTTAAATGCTTATTCACAGCAGCGGCCAGTTCGTCAGGATTAAACTTAGCGATAAAGTCATTAGCCCCCACTTTTTGAACCATTGCCTGATTGAATACACCACTTAACGAAGTATGCAGTACCACTTTAATATGCTTAAGCTTAGGATCATCTCGGATTTCAGCAGTCAGGGTGTAGCCATCCATTTCAGGCATCTCAATATCAGAGATGATGAGGGGGATCTCATCGGCCACATTATCCATCTCTTTGGCGATTTCTTTAAGCTTGTCTAATGCTTCGCGACCATCTTTTGCGGTATCAATTTGTAAATTCAATGACTCAAGTGAACGAATAATTTGCTTACGCGCCACGGCAGAATCATCAATAACCATAATATGGTAATGCTGAGTTCTGTCGAGGGTCAGTTTTTCATTGGCTTCTTCACTGATAGCCGTTTTAACTGGTGAAATCTCATCTAAGATTTTTTCCACATCGAGAATTTCAACTAATTCACCTTCAATTTCAGTCACAGCTGTAAGATAAGAATAACGGCCAGCACCTTGCGGCGGAGGCATAATCGCTTCCCAATTCATGTTGATGATCCGCTCAACAGAACTGACCAAGAAGCCTTGAACACTGCGGTTATATTCAGAAATAATGATGAAACAGTTTTCAGTGCTTGCTAAAGGTTTTCCCCCTGTTGCCGCACTCAAATCAATCACTGAAATGGTTGTTCCACGAATATGAGCAACACCCTTCACATAAGGATTAAGTTTAGGCAAAGTGGTCAGTGGTGGACACTGCAGTACTTCTTTCACCTTAAACACGTTAATCCCAAACCGTTGACGACCGTTTAATTTAAAAAGCAGCAATTCTAAACGGTTTTGTCCAACGAGCTGGGTTCGTTTGTTGACTGAATCAAGAATACTCGACATAACTCTGCCTTGTTGTTCTGTTTATGTTCGGCCCTATAACTCAGTTGAGTATAGGCATATTAATTGCTTACGTCTTATCTATCGATAAACATAGTCGAAACTGAGTCAATCTTCTGACAGTGATGCAAATTATTATTACAGTAGTCAGCTTCGAACTTAATAAAAGTATAGGTGCATTCTGGCGTTACAAGCTAGTCTCTTCATTATGAAAGTAAATTTAGTCTGTTTTTTTAGTCTTTTCCCCCTCTTCATGCCCGCTTTAGCGAGTGCAGAGCCTATTGTCCCCACCGTATCGGCAATCTCAGAATTAGCTAAAGCGCTTATTTCAGAAAAAATATCCGTTCCAGAAAATGCCAAAGTAAATATTTCGCCACAGATGGTTGACGCAAGAATGCTGCCGTCACAATGTTCGTCTCCAATGAAAGTTGAACTGGCTAGCGATAGGGAAATTAGCCGTAATAACACCTTAAAAGTCAGCTGCGATACACAAGACTTAGCTTACCCTTGGCAAATCTATATCTCGGTTCGGGTGGATATCTTATTCCCCGTTGTTGTCTCAACCGAAATCTTAGCACCAGGCGAACTCATCTCTCCTAGTCAAGTAGAAGTCCGTTACATTGAACAAAATAGCTTGAGAGGTGCCGAATTCGATGACCCGAGTAAATTGGCTGGCGTGCGAGTAAAACGACGAGTAGCAAAAGATAATCCCATATTAAGCAACAACTTATGCTTCGTTTGTAAAAATGATTCGGTATCTATCTACGTTCGTTCTGGCTCATTCGAGCTCAAAACAGTGGGCGAAGCCCTACAAGATGGCAATAAAGGTGATCGGATCAGAGTCAAAAATAGCAGTTCAAACAAAGAACTAGATGCTATAGTCACAGGCATTGGCGAAGTTGAAGTAAGAATGTAAAATAATCTAAAGCTTTTTTGTAAGCTGCCGATACCCCAGTTAAGAAATCCCGTACACACGACGCTGGAGCCTAAAATGGCAATTGATATTAGCAAACTCAACACTGCAACGACTGCGCAAGTTCGTTCAGGTGCAACGAAAACGAGCAGCGATCAATCTGCTCAAGTTGCTACAAAATCGACAACACCACAAAGAAGCGACTCTGTGGTCATTACGGCCCAGGCACAACAACTTCAAGGAGCTCAGACTAAAATGGCTAGCCTTCCTGAAGTTGATCAAAAGAAAGTAGCAGAAATCAAACAAGCTATTGCCGAAGGTCGCTATAAAATTGACCCAGAAAAGTTGGCTGCCAATATTGCAAGTTTTGAAGCCGAACTTAATGACTTAAATAAAGAGTAACTATGACTGAAATAGCTAAACTGGTAGATCTACAACACGCCCATTTGGCTGTTCTTAAGCAAATCATACTCAAGGAAAAAGGCGCTTTGGTTGACCAAAACGCCGATTTACTGCTTTCCCTTGCTAACGAAAAATCGCAATGTCTGAAAGAACTAAAGACTAATGATGATATTCTGGCAAAACACAGTGATAAATCGCTACTCACTCAGCAAGTCGAACTCGTGCATAAAATGGCCGAGATCAAAGACGCATTGACTGAATGCAAAGAATTAAACGAACAAAATGCCAGTTTAATTGAGATGAATTTAGCGAGTTTAAATCGCTTTGCTCAAGCTTTACAAGCCAGTAGAAACGCCTCCAGCCTCACCTATAACGATAAAGGCAAGACCTCGACTATCTCAAGTTTAGGCAATGATTTAAAGGCCTAACAAGCGCATCACTCCCACTTAGCATTCCCTTTTCTAAGCTCTGATTAGATCTTAATGTCTTGTACAAAAAGAAAAGCCGCGTTAATACGCGGCTCAATACATGCTGTTGAACATACATTCAATAACGCTAGAAATACGTCACTTCCTTCACTCGTTGTGGACGGTTCTGTTGTTGATAAAGCGCCCAAACCTGTGAAAAATCAAGTTCTAACTCAGTCACATAATGCTCGCCTGCTGGATAACTCTTAACGACTCGTGCGCCGCGGATCACGCCAGAAACTGACGCTTTGACATTATCGTCCGTCAACATCCAATCACTAACACTGCTGTTTGCCGTTATTTTCTGCCCATAAACTTGTTCCGCTAATTCACGATAAGCCACAATTTTTGATGCCTGCATAGCCATCAACACTCTTTGTGATTGCTCTTTAGCCGGTTGAGTCGCTAAGGGCGCATATCCTATAGCCGTTAACTTAGGAAAACTCGGCGGCGGCACATCTTCCCATTGCACATATCTATCTTTAGCAGCGCAGCCAGTTAGCATTAGCCCCGTGATAAGTAATAAAAGGTAGTGTTTCATTTTCCATCTCCTAAGACACGTACTTCATTCATGCCCGGACTCGCCTGACGATATAAGATGCCATTTTGTGACACAATTTGCTCCGAAGGCTGCATGTAGTTTGCCAACTCTTTTTGAGTCACAAAAGTTTGAGATGCCGATACCACGCGATTGTTACTAATGTTCACAATCCGAGTATTGATCGCCATACCATTGGTTACTACGCTCATAGTCGAAACGACAAGATGCTCAACAGGAAGATCTTTCGACAATTTTTGCCAATCTCGCGTCAAAATAAAATCCCCGTCAGATGTGACTCTCAAGCCATCAGCTAAGTTTAAATCCACCACATTAAACTGAAAGCTATGGAGCGACGTCATTAATCCTTGCTGTAACTGTTGCGCTAACGCATTAGTGCCATTCAAATCGCCCACTAATACTGGTGTTGCAACTACGATAGGTTGATCAGCACGCAAAGCATCATTTTGCTTAACGAGCTCAGTCACTATTCGCTGTGCTAAATGGTTGATCACTGCCGTTGGCGGCAACCCATTGCCATCCACTAAACTCGGTTTGGGCGGCGTAACCGGTTTAGCTACACATCCACCTAACATTATCAATGTTAAGGGAATAATCACACGCTTTAGCATTGGATTTACCTCATCTATGGGTGCATTGGCAGTCAAGTGACTCACTTTCTAAGCTTCAAATTTTTAATGAGTAACAAAAACCAGCAATCTTCGGACCAATATTAACCTCAGTCCGACAATATTCTTCTATTACCCAGTATATCGACTGTAACAATGGAAACTTTATCAAAAGTTCTCATACTCAGGCACGAAATTTGCTTTATTGCCATATTAGGTTAAGAGTCAGAAAACTGGCTCGATTGGTAATATCGCCATTAGCTTAGCGATAAGGATTGAATTGATGCACATACCAGGTTCAGCTTCGCTCATCATTTTGAGCCTTTTACTACTTTCTTTGCCCACCAGAGCCGAATGGATAGAAGCCAGCGGAGAAGCAACTATTATCAATGGTAATACAGCTCAAGCAAGGGAAGAAGCAATTAATCAAGCTGTTAGCTATGCGACATTAAGCACAGGTATTCAAATATCCAGCGAGCAACAAACCTCTAATGGTAACCTCACACAAAATAACTTTGCGATAAATCGCAACGCCCAAGCCATAAACATCCAACTCGTAAGTGAACAAATTCAGGGAAATAAAATATATGTATCCCTACGCCTCGATCTAAATGATGATCCAACACAACAGTGTCCTAATGGCCAATTAAAGGCCGCTATTTTAATACCTCAAACACAAATAAAAGATCGTTCTCAGCTTAGATATGGACAACTTTCAGGCTTTGAAGAGGTCATTTCAGAGGCGTTAGGGAACACTATAGAAGATTACTCTTCAACTGGCTTTAGTCACATCCATGCTAACGAGCGACTCGATATTGAACAAGACCTAGTGGATATTCGCGGTTATCGACTCCCAAGCTGGCTCAGTGAAATTACCGACAGCCAATATATTCTTCAACCGCAGATCATTGATATATCGATAGAGCCTGTACAACCCACCTTCTTAGGATTTTGGGATGAAGCTCCGCTAAGGCAATTTCAATTCAAACTCAGCCTCTATCATGGGATCAGTGGCGAAGAGGTCTGGAGCAAAAGCTACAGCACATCGGCCCCATGGGAATTTGAAGAACAGGCTATCATTGCTCCCAACAGTAATAGATTCTGGCGTTCCTCCTATGGAAAAAGTATTACTCAATTAATATTGCAAGCTACCCGAGATTTAGACAGCACACTTAATTGCAGGCCATTACTTGGCCAAGTCGTTAGCCGACAAGCAGACAGGATTATATTAAATCTAGGCCGTAAACATGGCATTCGTGTCGGTGATAAATTCCAAGTAGTATTACAACAAAACTTACCCGATAGACTCAATGAAATGCGCGCCGTCGCGACCAAAAGTCGTGCAACGGTAAAAATTGAGCAAGTAAGCGAAGAAAGCGCTACCGCAGTACTTGTAGACCAAAATGCCGCCTACAATGTACAGATAAACGACATAGCGCTTAAGATTTAAGCAACTAAATCATAAGCCTTTTAATCAAAGATAAAACCAGTATAATCACTGTCGTCTCTTCATAGCTCAACAGGATAGAGCAGCCGCCTCCTAAGCGGCCGATCGGGGTTCGAGTCCCTGTGGAGAGACCATAAGTCACTTTTTATTTATAAAATTCAATAATTTACGAAAAATTAAAAATCCTGTGCCGCCTATGTGCCACCATAGGAATGACGTTTTTTAGAATTTTTTTTTCGTAACATTTTCAAAAATCCTCGTTTTGCCCTGTTCATCTCAGTTATGGACAATTAACACTATTTCTAATACTTTTCCCTATGAGTTAACGAACAGGGAAAACAGGTTTATGACGGAAATTTCATCACAAAAAAAATTCACTCAAACACTCGAAGAGATCATCGAGCAATATTCGATTTCCGAACAACCCGAATTTTTAAAAGTCCTTACCGCCCTCCCAGACTCTCCAGATAAAGACAAAATGTTCGAAGATATGGATGAGGTATTTCGTGCCATAACTTCACCCTCTGAACTATCCAGCAAACTCCCCAAAGGCACAACTGAAGATTCGGCAGCAAAAGAGCTGGCAAAAATTCCAGACAGTCAGAAAATCCTTAGTGAAGAACAACAGAAAATGGTGGAGATATTTATTGAAATGCTATCTTCATCATCGGGCAATGACTCTCAGATCGATATGAACAATGTACGAAGGTTCGCAAATGCCAATTTTCCGCTTTCATCAGACACTAATGATGAAGATGAAGCTGTATTACTAAACTTACTCAACAGCCAACCAGAGGCCATAGCTGAGTTTATGCAAGCGATGATGGCGTGCCACATGGCTGGAATGACCAAAGCAGCCAATCTACTAAGTCGCCTTTTTGCACAGCACGTATTGGTCATTGAAAACGAAAGCTATCTGACACTTCAAACTGACATAACTAAGCATAAAGAATTATTCGACAAAGCTTCTAAATCTGGAAGTTCAGGAAGAAATAAGCGTCATGGCACTAGAGATAAAGTCGTGGCCTACGCCATCCAACTTTATAATCAACGAAATTATGATAATCCTCACCAAGCAGCACAGATGATTACAGAACAAGTCCTTGATTTCGCGAAAAGCGTTGGTTACTCATTTTCTTCACCATATCAAGCAACTAGAACAATTAATAGTTGGCTGAGTTCGCAACAAACCAATAGATAATTTAAACGGACTGTCTCAATGCTTAATCATAAAACCGCTCTAGTTACTGAACTATTCTCTACAGGACAGTATCCAATTTTTAGCGCATTCGCTGATCTGTTGATTGAATTGTTTACTGAGGATGAAAGCAACATTTGTGAATCCGATATGGAGATGCTCTCAATTGCATTGGGTGATGGCGCTCATAAGTTGTATATAGAAGCGCGTTCAAAAACTAGGCCATCAGATAAAATTGATTCTATTTTCAATAATTTCATTAAGCTGAAAATTGAAATTTTGACCTCAATCTTTACTAGAGGAACTGAGCTACCAACAAGGTCAAATCAAGCGGTTACAAAACTACTATTGAGGCAGTATCAAAATGTTCTCGACAATATTGAAATTAGAAGACAACAAGCAGTCCAAGAAAAACAAGCTAAAGAGTTAGCCGAGAAAAAGGCTCAAGTAGATGAACTCCTGAAAAAGCAGCTAGCAGCGGAACAAGCCTATCAAGCAAGTCACATTGATTTTAATGATTTCGGAATTCACTGCGTTAAGAAAAGCTCACGAGTCGACAAACTTCTTAGCCAACTTCGCAAAAAGCCAATCACTCAAGAAGAAATGGCATGGCTTTCTGACGTAGGCTTCTCCAATGAACTTATTGAGCAAAAAAATCATATTCAATTAGCTCACCAGCATTATCAAAACTGGAAACAGAAAAACATGCCTTGGGAGCTGGTCAATGCAAGTGCAGCCTATAGAAAAGGTGGCGAACTAAAGAAAATCCGAAAGACACTAAATGAACAATATCCATTTGCCCATTCAGGGAAAGATAAAAAGCTGAAGTCAGCTCTATTGACGACCTTTGGCGGAGTCTGTAGAGATCAAGAAGACTTCACCAGAGGAATAGAACTTGGGCATGAAGCGCATAAAGTGACACCTTTAAATTTCAGGCCATGCACCTTGCTTGGAGCGATTTATCTATCAACTGGTGAGTTTGACCTAGGTCATGAATGGTACGGTAAAGCAAAAGATAGAGGGTTCACTCAAAATGCTTATGACAACGATATCAAATCCGTTTATTTCAGAGCCAGTGATGAAATAAAAAGCCGCCTTAAGCAAAACCTTATTGCAACTGGTCACAAATATGACTGGCTTAATAAGACTTAAGCATTACCGTGACAGGGTGTGACGGTACTGTCATACCCTGTCACGGTACTTTCACACCCTGTGACGTGAATACACCCTAACCCCGCACGATTAACCTAACTCCTGACAAATCTACTTTAATCAGGAGTTACCATGAACGATCTATTACTCAGCCCGACCGAGGTCGCCGAATTTCTCGGCGTCACCATCGGTACCCTATCCGTTTGGCGTTGCACTGGCCGCTATCCTTTACGCTTCGTTAAAGTTGGCCGCAGCGTTAAGTACCGCCAAAGTGATGTTGAATCCTTCATTAACGGGAGGGTTTATGATCACACTCTTTAAATTCGGTTTCTTGTTTTGCGTCATCATTCAATTAGCGATGATCGACCACACACTTCAACAATCCCTAGAGACCATTAGGTTATATAACGAGTCCAAGTACCCGTTAACGGGTACAGAGACCGAAATCGAAAAGGTGTACCCGTTAACAAGCTCTGACTCTGTTAACGGGTACACCTTAAAAGCCACTGACCAAAAGCAAACTGTTCCATTACATAACGGGGAGGTTAAACAATGATGTTCTCCCCTACCTTACCCATGCCCAAGCTCACCGATGAACAACAGGAGTTTGGCCAATGGCTCTTACAGGGCAATAGCCTTTTCCTGTGCTCAGAAATTTGCAGCGACTTTGGCAAAGTTGACGGTATTGAAACCTTTAACGGCCACTTTCAAAAACGCACCTTGTTTAGGTTAAAACGTGAAGGGCTACTTACTGAAACCACTGTTTTTGAGATGGGCATTCGTTGGCAACAGCTCACGCTTAACGAGCGTGGTAAGAAATTACTGACTAACAGCGAGGTAAAAGCACATGCTTAATGTTCATGAACACGATAAACAATGGCTTGAGAATAAACTCTATGGCCTACCCTCGCCTCATCGTATCGCGATTATGCGTCAATACCGTAAAAAGCCTAATCGCCGTGAAGCTAACTTAAGCCTGTTACACCTGACTAAACGCATTGCCGCCGTTATGGG
The DNA here is from genome assembly GCF_019345515.1 of Shewanella sp. NKUCC06_TVS. Classification (NCBI taxonomy): domain Bacteria; kingdom Pseudomonadati; phylum Pseudomonadota; class Gammaproteobacteria; order Alteromonadales; family Shewanellaceae; genus Shewanella; species Shewanella sp. NKUCC06_TVS. The sequence goes on from NZ_JAHKQX010000006.1 coordinate 162,098, forward strand.
TAAGGACAAACATTTCTACCATGTGAATATCGAGCAGCAAGATCTCATGCAACGGGCAAAGCAACACGCCCGCCGCTGTATACAGATCACAGCGCAAGCAGAAGGTAAGAGATTACTCACTATCTACAACACGCTATTACATTACATGGCGTGCTATAGCATTAAGCCGCCAAAACTGAGCGAGACAATTATCAACCATCTTAAGTTGGACACACTTGATGAGATTGAGCTTGCCCAAGTCTATGGCGCACTCGCCCGCGCTGGCGATGAAATTTGGTGGAAGCGGAAATTAAGAAAACAGCGCAATCTGCAAATTGAAACCATTTCACGCGAACTCAATTTGGTCAGTAAACAAAAAGGCATTTATGCCAGTAACATTACCGTCAGCAATTTTCAGACCCAATGGCAGAACAATCAACAGCTATTAGAAAACACCATAGCCACCAACGAACACGGCTATAGTGCAAGTCTTGCCGAATTATCCAAACTCAATGTCTCTAATCCCGCCATTCGCAAGGCCGAGTTGATGGTTCGCATCCGTGGCTTTGAAGATTATGCCAAAGAGATGGACTATAGCGCCCTATTCTTAACCATGACTACACCGTCTAAATACCATCGCTGTTTTGCCAGAACGGGCGATGAAAATCCCAATTGGAACGGCGCAACTCCGCTCGTTGCCCAAGAATACTTAAATCGCACCTTTGCCCGCATTCGTGCCACCCTTGCCCGTGAACAAGTCACCCCTTTCGGCTTTCGGGTAGCAGAGCCGCACCACGATGGCACCCCGCACTGGCATTTGTTGTTATTCATCCCAACCGAGCAACAGCAAACCTTAGTCGATACCTTCACTCACTATTGCTTAGAAGAAGATGGTGACGAGCAAGGCGCAAAAGAGCGTCGCTTCAAAGTGGAATATATTGATCCAGCCAAAGGTTCTGCCACTGGCTACATAATGAAATACATCTACAAGAATATTGACGGAGAAGGCATCGAATACGACAGCTACGGCAAAGATGCCTCAAGCTCAGCAATCAGGATAAAAGTATGGGCGTCCTGTTGGGGCATACGGCAGTTTCAACAAGTCGGTGGTGTTGGTGTAACCCCTTGGCGCGAATTAAGACGCCTAGACGCAATTAAAGATCCGTCATTTGATTGGATAGAGGCCATTCGCCAAGCAGCCGACAACAGCAACTGGGCTTTATACACTCAACTGATGGGTGGCGTATTTTGTAAACGTGTCGAGCAAACCATTCGTCCGTTATACCAAACCAAAACCAATGCGCTCCAAGCCAGAACTACCAGCAATAGAGCGACTAACACACAAAGCAAGCCAATTGTCGCATTAATCCAACAACAATCCAGAAACGCATTGCAGGAATACGGGAATAGCCAGAAAGAATGCGGAAATTATCCCGAAAACTCCGATAATCTATTGCGGGAATCAGCCAATCGAATGCGGAAATCCAGTCCCGCAATGCAGGAAACGATTTCAGGAACTGTTGCAGTATTTTCGGGGTTAGATGCGGGATTGACTTCGGAATTAGCTTCGGGAATAGCAGGAATCAATTCTGAATCTACGCCAGAAAACTATCAGCCACTCAAAACCAATCGCTATGGCGATTCAGCACTAACTCAGCTTAAAGGGATTGTCTCATTCGGCGTTGAGATCATCACCCGCGTCCACACTTGGACGCTGGCCACGAAGTCTCAGGTTCAGAGAAACGCTTTTTGCTCTCACTTGGAGTTCTGTCAATAACTGTACTGGGTGTACTGGCGTAAAAATTTAAACTTAACAAAGATAGACATCTAACAGCTCTTAACTATATGATAAATTAAAATATAGTTAGTTAGAATTAATGCTAATTAAGGACAAGTATGAGCATTGCAGGGATACGCTCCAATCGTGGTGATATCTACCAAACTTTGATTGCCTTTGATTGGGCTTTGACAGTCTTGACTGACCCTGACTATTTATGGCTTGAAACTGATTCAACTGCCTATCTTGTAGATGATGTGGTAATAGGAAGAGCCGCCGGCGGTCTCATTTGTTGTCAATGCAAGAAAAACCAAAGTGATTTTAAATCATGGTCGATTGCAGATCTTGCCGATGAGCTAGACAAAGCAATTCAAGACCTAACAAAAATAACTAATTCTATCGTCAAATTTTACTCGCGTAGCGACTTCGGTGACTTGGCTAAACTTTGTGAGTTTTCAGCCGCCTATTCTACTGAAGCTGAATATCAGCAAAATCTAACCAAACAACATCGGACGACAGATGATAATTTAAAAGTTCGTATTGCATCAAACTCATCCAATCTTTCAACCTTTGAAATTCTTAATCGTATTTCATTTGAAGTCACCCCTAACTACGATTCATTAGCGCGCCAACTTAAAGAACGTCTACGGCTCATCGCAAGTAACTCAACTACTGGATTTAACGCTTTGTGGCAGAGCTTAGATTCATTTGGTGGACGTACTTTAGAAAGTATTGATGTTGGCGTAATGCAACACCAGCTTACTAAAGATGACTTAAAAAATATTCTTTATCAAGCTGGTGCAATGCTTGTACCGCCAATGGCTAAAGCAGAAATTCTGGGGTCATTTTCTACTACCTCTGCAATTGGTAGAAATTGGACGCGGGATATCAATAACCAACGTATTCCTTGTTCGTTAATAGATGATCTTCTAGTTGCTATAAAAGAGAAACAACGTGCCATTTTACTCACTGGGAAACCAGGTTCTGGTAAGACATGCATCATGCTTGGTCTACAAGAATCCCTAGAAAAACGATTAGAAACCCAAAACGATATAATTCCTCTATTTATTCAGTCTCGCGAATTTGCTGACATAACTACAGCACAAGAGCGCAAAGCACTAGGGCTAACAGAACAATGGGTCGAACAAGTTGCACGTTTAGCTGAAGAAGCACATGTTGTTGTAATAATTGATTCGCTCGATGTTTTGTCCATTGCTCGTGAACATTTGGTATTAACGTACTTTCTTGCTCAAATTGACAAGCTACTGTTAATTCCAAATGTCACAGTAATTACAAGTTGCAGAGATTTTGACCGTCAATACGATAGACGTATTGCTATCCGTCAGTGGGACAGTGAATTTCATTGCCAACCATTAGTATGGGATACCGAAATAGTCCCTCTGCTGGAAAAATTGAATATTGACTCAACAACTATTGACGCGACAACTCGCGAACTTATAACCAACCCTAGAGAATTGGCATTATTTACTGAACTAGCACAACGAGAGGGGAGCTTTAATATAGTCACTTCCCAAGCACTTGCGCAGAGATACATTAATGTCGTAGTGGTGAATGATCCAATTTTAAGTAATGATGCGATAAATGTTATAGAATCAATTGCTGATGAAATGCTCAAGTCTCGCACTCTGTCATTGCCTAAGCAACGCTTAAATACTACTCCTGATATCCAGCGAAGACTCCTTAGCCTTAATATTTTACAAGATACCCATGATGATAAAGTTACATTTGGTCATCAGACTTTATTAGATGTTTTGGTTATAAGTCGAGCAATAAGGCTTGGAGCAACTCTTAATGAATTTATTCAAGGATTACCCCCAGTTCCTTTCGTAAGACCAAGCATACGTAATTTTGTTATGCAGCTGGCCACTGGTGATAGACGTGAATATCGAAAACAATTGCGCGCGGTACTTTCAGGTAATGCGGCGTTCCATATTCGCCGCTTAGTCGCTGAATCTTTTGTCCAACACATACCACATGATGATGACTGGCCGCTTATACGAGATTTACGAAAAAACCATAGCGATATATTTCAAGTTATCTATTTTCAAGCATTATCAATAGAATGGTATCAGTTCTGGAAGACTCATTTAGTACCAACATTAAAAGATGAGCGTGATACTGATTCACTCGTTAGGCATGTTTATCGAATTGGACTCTGGGCTGATATTGATACCGAAGGTGTATTAGCATTTTGGTCGGAAGCTCTATCTTTAGGTTGGATTGATAGCGAAAAAATTACTTGGGAACTGGATAGCGCGTTAGCTAAATTCGATGATGATAAATTGACATTGGCAGCCCCTTTAATTACTCATTTACTTAGCATGCCGAAGCGTGAGCATAGTTCTTTAGGACATACTTTAGCGCGGTGCGTTACAGCAGGCATTTTGAATGATGAATTTCTTTGGCGTTATATAGTGGCTGATGTGACTGATGAAGTTGTGAGCCGACTTAATATCGATCGCAAAATACACTGCCAACCACATGATTTTGCGAGAAACAACAATAATTTCTTAAAGGAGAGGATGCTTCATTCTGTTGCTTTGATTGATCTAGCGTTGAACACTATTGATCAATGGCACAATGAAATGTCAATGCGCTATGGCAAAACCAGAATAGGTTATAGCTATGGATTTCTTCATAATACCTCGTACGAAGACAATCACTCCATTAGTGATCATCGTCACGTTGATGATCTGAGGCATTTATTCGATGCTATTGAAACTGCAATATTTGAACACGCTAAAATAGACTCAACTTGGTGGCTAGAGAATCGTAATCGACTCTGTTTCAATCATGAGGGGTCACTAACTTACATAGCAATTCAATCAATCAAAGAATATCACCTGTTTAATCTTGATATAATTGGTCAAATATTGTGTGACAGAAGTCTGCTTGAATTCGAACTTTCGTTTGAGCTTAGTGAGTTAATTCAAATCGCTTTCATCTCTTTATCAACTGACGTGCAAGATTTGGTAATGGCGAATATTCAATCCCTCTGGAACGATGCAACTTCGGATGAAGCTTCTTGTTTCTGGATATTGAAAAAACGTGCAGAATACGTATCTGCTATACCGTGCCATTTACGATCGCCGGAAATTCAAAAAAACCTAGATTCTTATGAAGCTAAAGAAGGCAAGCTTATAAGAGAACCTCAAATACATTCGAGGGGAGGTATGGTTCACGCACCGTTTTCCTATGAGATATTTCTTTCAGCAGCTAATGATGGCGTTATTCATTTACTCAGACACTATACCGATTATGACAGGCATTTTGATAATGATTTTGTTGGTGGCGGACGAGAAGTGGGATGGCAACTACGCGAAGCCTCATCACGTCACCCCACAAGATTTTTAGAACTGCTAACTACAAATTGGGAAGATATAACTGCAAGTTATAGAAATAACATACTAGAGGGCATAGCGACTTACATAGCTCATCGCTATGGTCGTTTGCGTAGTGATGATAACTGGGTACCAATTGAAGAACCAGAATCCCTAGTTTTATTACACAAAACCCTTGATGAATTAGAAAGACATAGAGCTTACTGGGAAAACTCTCATGCTTTAGCTCGTGCCTTAAATGCATGCGCCAATATAATACAAAACGCTCTAGATGGTGAGCGACTAGTCTTTCTTGCTATCAGTTTTGGATATTTAAATGAGGAAAGCACTTTACCGGAGGATTCTTCTGACTTACTTAATGCAGGTATCAATTTGAAGTCAGGAAATGTCGCAGAAGCTTTAATGATATTGCTGAATAAGTTTACCGAGCACAATATCACCCTCCCGATAACTTTGATTCCAACATTGCGGTTTTTCGCCAGTCATAAACATCCAGCTATCAGAGCGTTGATCTTAATGCATTTGCCCTATATTCAAGGTAAAAATCCAGATTTAGGTTGGGAGCTATTCGAGATTGCAACATATGATGCTAAAGATCTTGGAAAACCAGCTGAACGATGTTTGTATTATGCATATAGAGAAAACTTCGAAAGAGTCGCCAGTTTTCTTGCGCATATTAATAGTTATGGTAGTGAAAATGATATGGAAACATGGGGACGTATTTCAGCATTGTGCGCTTTAGATGGTCAATTGGATTTTAATACATTCCTTAACAATTTAAAATCAAATGATTCAACCCATGCTTGGGATGGAGCTTCTGGTGTTTGGACTCACATAGAAAACATTAAAATACATCGCGAGCAATGCTTGAAAGGAATTGAAGCTGGGTTATGCATAGGAGGCGTTAACTCTGTTGCTGTTGCTCAGCGTTTCAGTAACATTTTTAGAAAAGATACACCAACTATATCAATACCAAATGAAATATTGATTCAGTATTTTAAAGTGTTAGAACAAAAAAATGAAGAAAATTATGGAGACACTCCATATGGCTTTGATGAATGGCTAAATATAATTTCAGGGCGTAATCCCGACAGTGCTTTAAAGGCCTTTGAAATCTATCTAAACTATATCAAACGAACTAAAGTGCGTTTCTATGATCATGGTAAAGATCTAACCCAACTTTTTACTCGATTATTCTCAGAGGCTGAAGAACGGGAAGAATCTGATAATGGTGATATGCTTCAGCGCGTAGTTGTGTTACAAGACATTATGTTGTCTCTAGGAATTAATACGGTAGATGAATGGTTAAAAGCTGCGGAAAGGCCGTAACCCTACTACGATTTGAGTATTAATAAAAAATTTCAGTAACTAAAACTTGATTTTTTAAGTCAATCACACCGCTACATTAGGAGTTTCATACAATGAAACCAATTATTTTTGTAATCATTATTTTAGGCGCGGTTTATTATTTAGCGGCTAGCTTTGGTCTTGTTTTAGGAATGACCAGTTACAAAGAAGGCTTTGACAGAGGTGATATACTGACTAATTGCTTAATGGTACCAAACGGTTCCGCTATTTTAGAAAAGGATAAAATAAAATGTCAGGCCGTTTTAGATTTATATAAATCAAAAGGAAATAGCGGCACGCAATGCCTAGATGAACTATTTCCAGCCTCTAATCTAATTATCAAGAATTCCGATTTACTTGATTGCAGTTTATCTATAAAAGAGTACCAAGCTAATCTATTAGCAAAATCGCTCAGTTTATAGTTATACCAAGCGTTCAAACAGCTCTTGCCTTTCATCATCAAAGAGCTGTTTACTACCTCAACCCATCAGCTTTCAAGGCCTTGAAGCTCAGATCTTAGTAATAACCTTCGGAATTTTTGATTCAGCCTAATCTCATTTTTTTGCGCACCAAGCCAAAATGGTAGCCTAAGTTCTATTGCATATTAAATCTTCGCATCTAGCTAACAAAGGAATACTTATGAAGCCAAGCAACTACAATCCAAAAGCTAAAGAGGCCTTTGGCAGAACATTAATCGATATCGGCGTAGCAATATTTAAAGGCCTGATGTTGCTTTTCACCGTAGCTCCCGCCTCAATTATAATCAAGGACATATTCGAAGGCGGGACATCTAGAATATCTCTATATGAAGCATTGGCAGCCATGTCTAACTCAACCTATTACATGTTTTTAGGGATTATATTAATAGGTTTCTTAATTGGACATTTTTTCAGAAAAGAAGGGCTTCGATATTTGCACGAGGTTGAAGAATACGAGAAAAAAAACAGTAATAGTAAGTCAAGTATACGAAGAACAATCACTCGTTGCGATTGCAGCACCCCTTGTTCTCCGCATAGGCGACGTTAGTTTATCGCTGTCTGTCCCGATACCGGAAACTTATCCAACAGCTCTCGCCTTTCCTCCGTTGAGAGCTGTTCTATCTCCTTCACCAACCTATCTACCTTCGACTATTGCACAAATGTCCCCAGTAAATGCGCCGTGGTGATCCCAAGCTCTGCCCGCACATTTTCAATGTCCAAATGAGCATAAATGCTGGCGGTGATGCTGGCATTTGCTTATACCTATGCCTAACGACAGATTACTCTGACCGAACAGCTTACTGGCTATTCCCCCATTATCCCACACTAAAAGAGGCAACCTGTTGATAACCAATATTTAACATCGTATTATTCAATAGGTACTTCATTCTGTAAGAACAATTACATTAGAAGCACTGATGCCATCGAGCTAATCACAACATATAACAACTAATAGGGAACTTGATTAAAATGAAAAGGACACTTTCTACAATTGCGCTAGCTTTCACACTGTCACTTACAGGTTGCGCTTCTTCTAGTCCATGGGATGGTATGTCATACGAAGAGGGAAATGCGTGGCGTGGTATAGGCGTAACGGCTTTTGATGCAAAAAAATTTAGAAGTAATGGGTATACACCAACAGATGCTAAAGAATGGATACAGTCAGGAGTTGTTTCCCCTGAAACCGTAATTCAGTGGAGTAGAGCAGGCTTCTCTGCACGCGATGCTTCAAAGTGGATTGCTAAAGGTTTTACTTTAGAAAAAGCCCTAGATTACAAACGCCAAGGTTTAACTGTTGCTGGCTAGCTAATTGACACTTTACCAAACAGCTCTCTTCTTTCATCACTAGAGAGCTGTTCAATCTCTCTCACCAGCTTATCCACCTTAGACTCTTGCGCAAACGTCCCCAGTAAATGCGCCGTAGTGATACCAAGCTCTGCCCGCACATTCTCAACATCTAAATGGGCATAAGTGCTTGCTGTAATGCTGATATCGCTATGGCCGAGTAGCTTACTTGTCGTTTGAATATTGCCGCCACGCATCACACTCCAACTGGCGATGGTGCGGCGTAAATCGTGGATAGTGACATTATCCTCTTTCGCTGTTACTGACTTTTCAGGACTCCGCAGCCCTGCCCGCTCGGTAATGCGATACCAGAAGCTACCTTTGCCCGCGTTCTCGGTAATATGACCTGAATGACTACGTTCGGCGGGGAATACATATTTATCGCCGTGAACGGCTTCATGGCTTCGGCGTTCAAGGATTGCCATCACCTCTTTGGTTAATGGCACCGCATGGGGCTTTTTCGATTTAATCTTGTTGGTCGGGATAATCCATACGCCGCGCTGATGGTCTATCTCGCGCCACTCCATGCTAAACACACAGCTTTTACGCTGCCCTGTTAACAGCAACAGCATAACCACATCACGGTAAAGTGGTGGCTCAAATTCTAGCGACTCCAGTAATGCCCTCACCTCATGCTGATTCAAAATCCGCTCACGCTTCACCGCCGCCAATTTTTTGATGCGACCAAAGGGATTAATAGCTTGCTCGTTGAACATCGACTTAAGCAAGGTCAGGCATTTGTTACGCACTGCAGCAGAGCTTTTGGTGATAATCAGTTTGAGCAGGTTTTCGGCTTCGACTGTGGTGATACTCTCAACAAGTAAATGGGCAATGCGCGGCTGAATATGGTTCTTCCATGTGGATTGAATATCCTTAAGGGAATTGAGTCGCCGCTCACCCGTCTTAATTTTGACCATAAACTCAGCTTCGAAGGAATCAAACAATTGTTGAACGCTAATAGACAAGGCTTCTTTGCGCTCAGCTTCAAGCTTGGCAAGGCGTTTCGCTTCGTTCGGATTCACCCCTTCGGCCAAGTCCACGGCAATGTGCTTGGCCTGTTTACGGGCGTTCTCTATGGTTAAATGCGGGAACTCCCCTATAGTGACAGTGACGTCTTTACCTAAATGCTTGCGGCGAAAGCGAAAAACCTTTTTTCCCGATGGGAAAACATCTAAGATTAACCCATTAATTGAGTCTCGATGGCCGAAATCCGCAATTCTGAAGCGTTTTTGACCGATTTCGAGCTGTTCGAAAGCACGTTTTGTGAAGCTTGTTTCAATGCTCATAATGACTTAGCCTTAAATCCTGTGCCGCCTATGTGCCACCATAGGGATTAATTTAGACTAAAATACAGTAATTTTGGTTAATGTCAAAATCGCACAAAACACACTTAACAACATGTTTTATAATGATTTATTAATTTCAGATAATTTTCATTAATGTCGCAAACTGTCTCCTGTGGAGAGACCAGATAGTGACCTTGGTGATATCAAACTCCCAGAAATCTTCCGGAGAAACGGAATGACCGAGCTATTTGCGTCTAATCTCAATATTATCGTTAAGCGTTGGCCTATAGTGGCCGCTGCGGTCAAAAGCCAAACCATCAATGAATTAGATGCTCACCTTGTCAACGGTCGCAATCAAACTATCAGTGTTAATGGTATTCAACTCAGCAGCCGTCATGACCGCATCGCCGAAGCACGGCTCTTTATCAGTACATTACCTGCAGATGCAACTCACGTAACCGTCTACGGTGTCGGGATGGGAGATGTACCAAGTTTACTTATCGATAATCCACAGTATCTTTCAATTGATGTTTGCATTTTAAACCTCAGCGTTTTTGCCCTCCTCATTAGTTACACAGATCAAAGCGAATGGTTAAAGCATCCAAACATTAATTTAACGGCGCTTCCAAGCGCAAAGTTAAATTTTCCTAATATTGCAATTACGCCAGATCTCACTCTTGTCAGTGATGAAAATGCGACTCTTAGAGACTTATTAGTCATGGAGCTCAATCGTGAGTTCTCTAATCAACGACATCAGTCTGATGATCCTGCAATATTAAAACGCTTCGAGGATAACCAACTTTATATTACTCACGATCCTGATGCTGCGAGCTTAATAAATAGTCATAGTAGCTATAAAGCTATCGTGATTGGCTCGGGTCCTTCTTTAGAAGAGCATTATGATTATCTGCAACAAATTAGTTCAAGTTCCCATAGGCCACTAATCATAGCGGCCGATACTGCATTACGTGGTTTACTTCACAATAATATAAAACCAGATATTGTGATCTGCATTGACGGATTGATAGGTGAATACCATTTACCGCTAGCCTCGACTCATAACATCAATCTTGTTTATTTTCCCCGGGTTGATCCAATGGTACTTAATGCTTGGTTAGGCCAAAGATTTATTGCCTATGGAGGCAGTAAAATATACGCCCAGCTCGCTTCTCGATATCCCAAACTAAGACTGTTCACGAGTGGAAGCGTCATTCATCCGGCAATTGATTTAGCGATCAAATTAAAGGCAAAAGAAATTACCCTATTAGGGTGTGATTTTTGTTATTGCAATAACAAGAGTCATGCGTTCTGGAATGATCACAAATTTGGTCAAAACGATATAAAAGAACAAATATGGGTTAATGCGATTATTCAGAAAGTGAAGGAAGCGAAACACTGGTTGATCAATGGCAAAGGTCAGCGGATAGCGACGGATCTAAACCTAAGAGCATATCTCAGACACTTGGAACGCTATATCGCTAAACATCCAGATGTAAAATTTTACCAAGCGAGTTTATCAGGCGCTAAAATTCGCGGTTCTCAGTATAAGGACCTCATATTATGAGCTTAAGCCTACAAGATTCACTGCGGCAAACGGCAGGTTTATTTAGACTAGGTCAAGAAGCAAAGGCTTCAGTAGAGTTACGGTTATGTCTTGATAAAATAGAAAAAAACTGCCCAGAACTTGTCCTTAATTCGACTTTTCAGCAAATATTGCCTGCTATGCTTCAGGCACAAGAGCAACACGATTGGTTAAGCCTTGCCGATTATTTAGAGTATGAACTAATAGAACTAGTCTGATAAAGCAAGAGAAACAGGGCATCAAGCTTCCCAGAGACTTGCCGTTAATAGACTATACCGAGCCATTTGCGAGTAACTATGACTACACATTCACCTATTTTTATCGCTGAAGTCTCCAGCAACCATCATAGAGACTTACAGCGTTGCATTGAGTTTATCAAAACTGCTGCAGACATTGGTTGCGATGCCGTAAAATTTCAGCTTTTCCAAATAGAGCAACTTTTCGCTCCCGAGATTCTGGCTAAAAGTGAAACGCATAGAAAGCGCAAAGATTGGGAGCTCCCAGTCAGTTTTTTGCCTGAATTAAAACAAAGCTGTGATAAATATGGCATTCAGTTTTCTTGTACACCATTCTACTTAGATGCAGTGGCAGAACTTGAACCCTATGTCGATTTTTATAAGATTGCCTCCTACGAATTGTTATGGACGGATCTACTAGTAGCCTGTGCAAAAACGGGATTACCTGTTGTTCTTTCAACTGGCATGGCTACTTTAGAAGAGATAGATCAAGCGGTACTCACGCTAAAAGAAAATGGCGCGAAAGACATCACCTTGCTCCATTGCGTATCGGCATACCCAACTCCTGAGAATGAATGTAATCTTGCGGTATTAGAAAGCTTTAGAAACCGCTATCAAGTTAACGTTGGCTGGTCTGATCATACTGTCTCTAGTGCGGTACTTAACCGAGCTGTACACAAATGGCGAGCCGATGTCATAGAGTTTCATTTAGATTTAGATGAAAAAGGCGATGAATATGCTTCAGGACATTGTTGGCTGCCACAACAGATAGCACCCGTAATCCAAGGTATAAAATTAGCCAATGTGATTGATGGCAAACCAGAAAAACAATTTGTTGCTAGTGAAGCCTCAGATAGAGAATGGCGAGCGGATCCCCTTGATGGATTACGTCCACTCAAACACATCAGGCCGTATTTTTAGCCAATCATTCACCGTTCATAACTAAACACCGAGTACCATACAAGGTGTTTAGTTATAGCTTTAGCTAATGTCAAACTTAATAGTCTTGTAAACCCACGATACTCGCTTCTCTAGCTCTTCTAAAGAATCCGCTGTGACGATAAAAACACCAGCCCTATCCGCATGACTACAAATAGGTTGTATTTTTTCACCTACATTAATAAAAAACTCTAGCTTTTTGACAAAACTCTGAATTTTAACTTGTTCAATTCCATGAATTCCAATGAGTTGACCTTTTTCAGGGAAAAAATATCGATTAGCAACAAATTGATTTTGTTTTGGGATTAAGGCCTCAAAGTCAGGCTTAATATCCAGTGCAATTTCTAACGCAGTGCGTACATAGTTAATTCCCAGCCCCAAAGGAACAAGACTTTCAGAAAAATCACCACCGCTCAGTCGAGTTGCAACCTCGATAACCTTTGCTCCTGTCTCAGTATAAACAATGTCACCTTTGATGACTCCGTTTTCAATATCTAATGCCTTAGCAACATCATCAATAAGTTTCTCGATTTCAATTCGCTGTAATTTGGATAAACGACTTGGTTGCCAACCGCCATTTTCGAGAATATAGGGGGCAAAAACATCCAACATCTCATAGTTACGATCAACAAATCCCGCAGTATATCCTTTTCCTTGATAAAAAAGCGTTTCGGTACTAACCTGCGGTCCTTGTAGATACTCTTCGATGATAACCTGCCCACTAAACGATTCTTCTATTGAACGCCGATATAAAGCTTCTATATCCATGCCCTCCTTCAAAAGAAACACTCCCCGGGCACCAGACCGATCTACTGGTTTTAGCACTAAAGGTAGACCGCGTTCGGCCACCAGAATACATAAATGCTCAAAACTCTCAACGGCAGAAAACCAAGGGATAGCAACATTTTTTTCAGCAAAATGTTGTTTCATAAGAAGTTTATCTGTTGTAATCAGGGCAGTTCCCAAAGGAATACAAGGCACTGAAAGATACTCGGCAAGAGCAGATACATACTGAGAAATATCACTACCCATTACCGCCACACCGTGAACAGTTATTTGTAATCGATCAACAAAAGCTTTAAGCCCTGGTAAATCTCTTGTGCTGACAATCGCATACTGATCGGCAAGCGCAAATCCTGGAGAATTGGGATTCCCATCTACAACAATGACATGCAAACCCATCGCCTTTGCTGTCTTGATGGCAAAAACTTGATCGGCACTCGCACCTAAAAGTAGGAGATTTTTTACTTCAATTGTCAAGAATTGCTCCTCCACTAACCGCAAGAATTTGCCCTGTCATATATTGTTGTTCATCCGATGCTAAAAATACGCAGGCACTTGAAATATCTTCAATTCTTCCCGCTTTTTTCAACAAAGTCATATCTAGCACTCTAGCTCCTGCAGGGGAATCTATTTCATCAGCAGTTTGATCTGTTCTAACCAATCCTGGCGCCACTGCATTAACAAGAACATTATACTCAGCGCCATAACGTGCAAGTACTTTAGTCAGGCTATTTAACCCAGCCTTTGATACCGCATAATGCACAGTCTTCGGTCCATGATACTGACCAGCAACAGAAGAAATATTGATAATTCTGCCGCCGCCATTAGCCTTCATCAAAGGAAACACTTCCTGGCAGCACATAAAGGGGCCTTTGAGATTGGTCCCCATTATCATATCCCAGGCCTCATCAGTTACTTCATCAAACCAGCCTCTTTGGTTAATACCAGCATTGTTTACCAGAATATCAATGCGACCGAACTCAATCTGCGCTAGGTGTATCAAATTTTGGATCTCACTTCGCTTAGAAACATCAGCACGGATCGCGACCACTTTACGCCCCAAATTCTTAAGCTTACTAACAACACGAAAAGCCGCCTCATCATTTGTACGATAATTAATGATTAAATCAGCGCCTTCGCTGGCAAAAGCTTCAGCAATACCTGCACCGATCCCTCGTGATGCACCAGTGATAAGCGCCACTTTACCTGTGAGTCTACCCACTCGTTATTCCTCTTGATATTCGATCCAACGCTGCTGGATTTTCACCACTATCTGTTTTACAGTAATACCAGCTTCATCACTACATTCTTGCTTACTTCCTGGCCTTATAAAACTATCTTCGACACCACTTCTAAAAACCCTGAGACTAATATCTGAATCGCTTATGGTCTCAAGTAATACAGAACCAAAGCCCCCCGCTAATACGCTCTCCTCAAGGGTGATAATGTCCATTCCAGGAACCAACAAATCGAGAATGCCATTTACAGGAAAAGGTTTGATGCTCTGAACACAAATAATACCAAACGTTTTACCTAAATTTGCCAATAGTGATTTGAGTTCCCAAGCCTTTGCCAAAGTATTTCCAAGACAAATAATATAACCATTTTTACCTTTGGCGGCGATAGACATCCCCTTGCTAAGAACTCCAGTATCAGGCTCTGAAGTACTTAAAGGCTCATAGGGATGCAAAATAACCATGGGACCCACAGGCGAAACTAAACGCCTTTCCAACAATCTCTGCGCCTCGATACTATTAATCGGATATTCTACTTGCATATTCGGGAATGATTTTAAATACGGAATATCATAAATCCCATGATGAGTAGAGCCATCGTATCCCGCAAAACCAGCCCTGACGCCCAGTACAGTGATGGGTAAATTCATATAACAAGCATCATGCAACAACTGATCGAAGGCCCTTTGCATAAAGGTTGTTTGCATACATACTACAGGCTTTAATCCCTCAAGCGCCATACCACAAGCCATTCCAACAGCATGTTGCTCCGCCATTCCAACATCTATGACTCGACCTGGGAACAAGGCAAATAAACCATCCAAAGACGAAGCATAGGGTGTTGCAGGAGTGATAACATGAATATCAGGATCCAATGCCATAAGTGCAGCTAATTTTTCAGCAAAAACAACCGCAAATGTCTTTCCAGCAACTGTAGGTGACGCACCTTCACCAGTCATTGGATTAAAAGGCATTGAAAAATGCATTTTATAGGGATGAGAACCTGCGCAATCTAACCCCTTTCCTTTTAGAGTTTTGATATGCACTACTGTAGGACGCCCAAGAGTCTTTGCATTCTTAAGAGCCTGAACAAGAGACTTTGTGCAATGACCATTTGCAACAGACAAATAGCCGTAACCTAAACTTTCAAAAAAGTGTTGGGATTTTTCTTGCCAATTATCACCAATAGTGAGCTGCCTAACACCGCCTACTGACGGTGCTATTGCCATTTCGTTATCATTCACCACAAGAATAAGTTTGGCATCCCGATCTACACTGCCAAAGTTTAGAGCCTCAAATGCCATTCCTTCAACTAGAGAACCATCTCCGATGACTGAAACTGTAAAGTCCCTACTTCCTTTGCTTTTAAGCGCAGCAGAGATACCTGTCGCCAATGAAATTGATGTACCAGCGTGCGAGGCGTCGATAGTATCGTGCTCACTTTCTTCCCTAGCGATAAAACGACTCATCCCCTTATAAGTGTTAAGGGAGTCAAATGCGGCACGGCGCCCAGTTAAAAGCTTATGGGTGTATCCTTGGTGACCAGTATCAAAAATAATTTTGTCAAAAGGAGAATTAAAAACAAAATGAATTGCCAAGGTTAGCTCAATCACTGAAAGGTTGGCACCAATATGACCACCGGTGGCAGATATTTTATCTATCAAAAAACAACGTATTTTTTCGGCCTGTCCATCCAGAGCTTCAATTGGCAATTTTTTAAGTTCAGCTGGAGAGCCTACAAACTCAATATAATCAATGGCTGCCATAAAAAATCCTTAAAAATTAACGAATAGGTTTTATACAAACAAGAACAGTATTGGTGCCATAGGGATCAGCATCATCGTGTATAATGCCAGCCTTAATACCAATCACTTTAACAATGTGAAAATACTGTCCAACTAAGTTCAGAAGATAATCCAAACTATATTCGACTATATGGCAAGAATTCACTGGAATATGACCATAACTGTTTTGCGGTGTGCTTAGAACTAACATGCCGCCAGGTTTAATGATACGTTGTAGCTCTTTCAAACAAGCCTCTTCAGACACATGTTCTAATGTCTCGAAACTGGTAACTGCATCATAACTATCATCATCGAAGGACATGTCAGTAATATCTTCAACAAAAAACTCAACATTTTTTTGAGATGAATGAGCTTTAGCGTAAGCAACACTTTCTGGATCTAGATCAGCTCCGTGCACCGTGGCAAGAGATGTCGACATCATTCGAACACCGTAACCATCAGCACAAGCTATATCCAATACTTTCATATTGGACTTAAGGTATTTAAGCGCTAATTGATAGTGATAACCAAGCCTGTCACCCGAAGCAATCCGATGATTATTCACTTCTTGACGTGGTATCTCATAGATAGCTTGTGCCAACTGCCTACACTCTCTTAAATAGTCATCCGTGTATTGAGGTAAGGACTCGAGATGTTCAAACTTATAATCATATCGATTGAGTTCAAAATAAGTTTTAGGATGAACGTGAAATTTTGCTAACTCAGGTTTATCAAGAATTGTAACCAGCACCCGAAGTGCGCCGACACGAAAGACTTCAGAGCTAAAATGAACAGGAAAGTCAGCAGGTAGCTTGATACAATCAAGATTATTTTTTTGTGCGAGACTAACCATCTGTTGACTAAGATTAGTATCGAAGCAGAAATGAATACCATCCACTCGGACAATGAAATCATCATCATTCAACTCGCTTGATGCAGCAACCATACGTCTGAGAGGGCTTTCATCAAATCCATAAAATGCTTGCAATCGTTTATCGGCAATTTCATCAACAATCCCTTTTAGCTCGCCGCCACGATCAAATTCTGGGGCAACTAAACAAAACTGAGCCTCGGGAAATGCAGTCAATGCACGCTTAATTGTCCTTACAATGGCAATTTCACCGTCAACCAATCCCATGCAAATATCTCTACCTCCAGCCCAAGAGCGAGAACTTGCCTGAATCAATACTTTGATATTACTCATATCTACCCCTACATGGCATATTATCTATAATTTTTTGGCAAAAAGGACAACTTCTCGCCCCATACCTACGCTGGCAAGCGCTCGATAAAAATCTCTTTTGACTTGATTATTACCAGCCTTCGACATCTGGGTATCGAATCTCATACGCTTTTTATGGCAAGCACGTCCTAGTTCCGGTGACTCAACATAATTGTCACCCATTAACAAAAACATATCTATTGGAAAGGTTGTTTCCTTCATGACAACATCAAAGCCGACAGAAGCAAGCAAATTACCTAAGGTTTCGAAATTGAAATAATTAAGGTGATGTGGAGGAGCAACCCACCAAGGGCGATAACCTTCATAAGATCTAAGCGTTTCCTGAAATGGGTTATAGTCATTTGGAACTACAACACACAAAATACCACCGGGTACTAGTGCTTCTCTGCATAGTGACAACATTTCTCTAGGATTTGGTATGTGTTCAAGGACAGCGTTGGCGTGAATTGCATCAAATTTTCCGAGAATATTGACTGTCTCTTGATTAAAAAAACTCTCAACAACCTCTACTCCTAAACCTCTTGCATGCTCGCACGCCTGCGCTGACGGCTCGATTCCCAATGCAGTCCATCCATGCCGTCGACCATAATTAACAAAATGCCCTGGGCCAGATCCCACGTCCAAAATACGTCGTGATGTATCCGTTAAGAAATACTCTAATGTTTCATAACGATCAGCATAAACCTGATCCCACCAAGAATTATCCTCACCACTTTCCTTAATAAACATAGGCTTATTCGTAGTGTAATATTCGTGCCTATATATGTTTTCAAGTTCATCTAGAGTAGGAAGAGGGTGCACGTGCTTGAAACCGCAACTTTGACATTCAATCACTTGGAAACCATTAACATCATCGACAAGATGTCCGATGTGTTGTTCAGAAGTCTTTTGATGCATCTCTATTCCTCAAATGGACGGCGTCACTAATTTGGCTTTTCCAAGAATCAGCAAATTTCAAGCCAATTAATATGAAGTTGTAACAAACTCCCTGTAGCTGCTAAGATTTTAGCATCTGATTACTCACTAGCGGTACATATATTGCTTCTGAAATTTTTTAAACTCAATTATCATTATTGGCTAAATAATTAAAGGGTAAGTGAAAAAATGCCAAAGGATCAATCCATTGCCCTGTATACGGTTTTCCACTTAAACCTTGCCTTCTCATCCATTGAAAATGAGAAGCATGGCGAGGTAGTTAAACGTTGTTACTGGCCCTTACTGGAATTAGCCCAAGATGACGTAGCCCTTGGCTTAGAAATGACAGCAAATACCCTCGAAGCAATTAAGGCTGTAGATCCTGAATGGATCAATGCGTTCAAGTCATTATTATTATTAGGCAAGTGCGAATTAGTAGCCAGTGGCGATAGTCAGATCATTGGTCCGCTTATTCCTGCCAAGGTAAACCAAATCAACTTAAGACTTGGCCAAGACTACTACCAGCAGGAGCTAGGAATTAAACCCAATATTGCCTATCTCAATGAGCAGGCGGTCTCAGCAGGTCTCTTAGATATATATATTGATGAAGGTTTCGAAGCAGTGGTTGTAGAGTGGGACAATCCTTTCTCCCACAATCCTGACTGGCACACTGAGTTACTTGAGCGCCCTCAGTCACTAGTAAGCGCGAGCGGCCGAAAAATTAAAGTTATCTGGAACCACGCTATAGCCTTTCAAAAATTTCAGCGTTATGTTCATGGAGAACTAACACAGGAAGATTACCTCAATTATCTGCTCAAAGTACTTAAACCCGGCACAATCGCTTTTCCCGTGTATGGCAGCGATGCTGAGGTATTTGATTTTCGTCCAGGGCGCTACCTAACAGAAGCCAATGAAGTAACAGGTGAATGGCAGCGAGTTAAAACATTATTTAATGCTATTAAAGAAATGAAAAAGTATCGATGGGTATGCCCATCCAGCCTTTTGTCGCTTTGGCAGCCGAGCAAACCACTGAAATTGACTAATGCCCATCATCCCGTCTCGGTAAAAAAACAAGCCAAATATAATCTGTGCCGTTGGGGATTAAGCGGGCGCAACGATCTGTTGCTGAATACCCAATGTTATAAACACCTCGCCTCACTCCAAATTAAGCCTAATGCAGATGATAGTGAATGGCGAAACCTTTGCCGTCTTTGGGCCAGCGATCTTAGAACCCATCTAACAAAAAATCGCTATAACGCGCTAAAGCTAACGACACCATCCTCAAAGTCACCAACTTTCGCTCCATGGATTCCCAGAGCAGATGTAATACTAGATTACGATGCGGAACGACGCAGACTGCATATCCGAACACCTTATCTATACCTAACTCTCAATGGTAATAGAGGTCTTGCTATTGATACTCTAGCCTTTTCCAGTCAAGGGTTTGAACCCATTATAGGCACTCTTTCACATGGCTATTTCGATCATATCAGCTATGGAGCTGATTTTTATAGCAACCATTTATTACTCGAGCGCTTTCGTGATAGAGACAGGGTGACCGATCTCAACCTAGTTGAATATCAACTAGGTGAACTGGATAGCTGCCTTATTATCTTTTGTAAACAATCGCTAAACAGTGGCGGTCTAATTAAATGGTATAAACTGGATAGCGAAAGCTTATACACTGGGTTTTGTTTTGAGGACAGCCATAGGCCCGAAGCCTCGGTACGTCTTGGTTTTATGACTTTATTAGACTGCGAACAACGCGCATGGTACCAAACACGTTTAGGTGGAAACCAAGATGAGTTTTTCCAAATTACTGATGACATGGATCAAGGAGCCGCAGTATCTTCCATCGTATCCTCCTCAAGTGCACTAGGCGCTACAAATGGTACCATCAGCTTTGGCAGTAAGACTCGGGGAATACACATCAGTTGGAACCCTGCCAACTGTGCAGCACTGCCAATGATCTCAAGTAAAAAAATTAACAATCAATATTTGAACCGTCTGTGGTTTTCCCTTGCTGAAGCTGATGAAACCCTAAAATCTGGGGGGCATTTACTCAACTTTGCCATCTGTATCACCCCAACCATGAGACCTTGTCATGTCTAAAGCCCTTGCAATTGTTGGTGCTCGCCTTAACTCTAGTCGTCTCGCAGGCAAACACTTATTAGAGCTCGCAGGGAAGCCGCTAATTGAACAGTTATGGCGCCGCCTAGCATTGTGCCAAGAGGTTAATAGTTTTGAACTGGCTACCACTGCTGATGATTTTAATAAACCTCTCATAAATTGGGCACATACCCACCAAATTTGTTGCCATCCTTTTGAAGGAGATGTTAACGATCTAATGGCACGACTCGATAACATAATCCAAAGACAAGCACCTGACTTTATTATCTATATTTGCGGTGACTGCCCACTCATTGCTCCTGATTTTATCGATCATGCCCTGACAAGGCTTAAGGCTTCGGGCAAAGACAGCATCAAACTCCATGATGGAGTCATCTCTATTCACGAAGGCATGGCATTTTACAGTCGCAAAGGATGGGAAAAACTGATGTCTGTAAGCCAATGTGCCATGTCGAGGGAGCACGTGGGTTACGCGGACAGAATCACCCCAGTGCTTGACTGCTTAAGTATTACCGATAGCGCAAATTATTCGCAGATAAAACACCGAATATCAGTAGATACTCAAGCCGACTATCGCTTTATGGAAGAAGTATATCGCCGTTGGTACAAGATCCATACTGTAGACACCATCGTCAGCCTAGCATGGGTGCAACAACAGTTATTAGAAGATCCAATGCTAGCGGCTATCAACAATCATGTGAAACAGAAAGCGGCAGATAAACTGTACGCAAAGGCCAGTATCTATTGTCATCTAGGACCCTCTATTGGCTTGGGACATTACAAGCGGTCCAAATCGATTGCCGATGCATTGCAAGAGTATCTTGGAATTGGGGCCATAGTACACGTCCAATATGAAGGACCACAACTTGAAAAAACATCACCTCGACTTCACTGGTATAAGAATGAAAATGAGTTGCTAACAGCCATGATTTTGGATCCAAATCCACTCATTCTACTTGATCTACATCCAGACTTTATTTCACTTCCAGCACTTAGAAAGACACTCCAGCCACTCAGAGATAAAAATACTAAAATTGTAGGGATAGATAAACTCATATCAATTATAAATGAGCTTGATTGGTTATTTATCCCTAGCTTCAATAAATCATTTCAGCATCCTAAGGTCTCTGTCGGCTGGCAAAACTATCTATTTTCTTCAATGCCCCAACAAACAAAGAAACACCAAATTCTTGTATTAACAGGTGGCAGTGATGCACTTGCTTACGGCACCATTTTACCCACGCTACTATCAACACTTTGTACTGATTGGCCTATTATTTGGGTACAAGGACCACTGGCCTCCCCCCCCTTATTGCCATTAAGTTCAACAATAAGCGTACTGACAGATCCCGATGATCTTCATGAGTTAATCGCAGAGTCAGAAATTATTTTAACTTGCTATGGCTTGTCACTATTCGAATCCATCTTCTCAAGTGCTGCTAGCATATTACTCCCGACACAACATTTGTGTGATAGCGTAGAACTCGAATTGCTTATCAAAGAGCACTGCTGCCTTACGAGTAGTTCCCTTCCTGATGCAATCTCAAAACTTGAAGCTTTATTGAGTGATTGCAACGCAAGACAAAAACTACAAAAAGAAGCAAGCAGAGTATTTAACGACCACGCAGGTATGATAAATCTGATGGAAGATATTCAACGGCTATTGGAACAATAGTGTCTAGAACCATACAAAATTTAAGTTGATATATGCTACTCGCAGCCAGAGGCTGCCGAAATGGTACTTGGCTAGCATAGATTAACTTATGCAAGTAAAAAGCGTAGCTACGATATATTGCAATTCAGACCGGTCCAATGTGGGATATAAAGGAAGTGTGAGAATTTCTTCATAAAAACGTTCAGCATTAGGAAAGTCGCCAGTCTGAAAACCAAGAGCAATATAAAATGGCTGCAAATGTACAGGAAAATAATGCACATGCACTTGAATATCATTACGACGCATTGTATCGAAAACTATACGACGTTGATCCGCATGTTGCAGCCGTACCATATAGAGATGTCTAGCGCTGATAGAATCTGGTATAGGGTCAACAGCATTCAGTCGTAAACCTGCTAGTTCTTGCTCATAGATATCAGCCAATTGATTTCGCTTAGTCACAAAATTATCTAGACGACTCATTTGTGATAGTCCCAGAGCAGCATGTAAATCCGTCATTCGATAATTAAACCCAAGTAAATGCTGCTCGTAATACCAGTCCCCTTCATCAGGCCTAAGCATCATTTCAGGTACTTTGGTTATTCCATGACTCCGATAGAGAGCCATTTTTGCTGCCAACTCTGCGCAGTTAGTCATTGCCATGCCACCTTCGGCGCTGGTAATAATCTTCACCGGATGGAAACTAAAAACTGTAATGTCCGAATATTCGCAGCTGCCAAGTTTATGACCCTGATAGCTACCGCCTATTCCATGTGAAGCATCCTCAATAACCTTAAATCCGTATTCATCAGCGAGTGCCGAAATGGCCTGCATATCGCAACTGTGACCGCATAGATGAACAGGAATAACCACCTTTGGTAAATTTCCTACCTCTGCAGCAAGAAGCAGTTTTGTTGCCAGAGCCTTAGGACACATATTACCGGTATAGGGAGCCACATCAACAAAGTCTACTTCAGCGCCACAATAAAGCGCACTATTTGCTGATGCGACAAACGTAATAGGAGATGTCCAGACTAAATCCCCCCTTTCTACACCTAATGCAAGACAGGCTATATGTAATGCTGAGGTAGCACTATTTACTGCTACTGAATATTTTGCACCAACAGCCAGTGCCACAGCCTGTTCGAACACAGGAACGACTGGACCTTGTGTCAAGTAATCTGATTTCAATACCGCAAGCACAGCATCGATATCATCCTGATTAATATCATGCCTTCCATATGGAATCATGAACATGACTCCTCATCTAGTTTTAATATTTCTTCGACTGTTAAAAAATGAACATTACTACCAGAGTTATATTCGAAGCCAGAATTAACTAAAGTGCCAACTTCATTTAAAGCATTAACTGTAAAATCACTTTCACGACCAAAAAATTTAATTGATGGTGTGATAACAAAATGATCATAGAATTCTATCGTATGATGAGAATCATCACCTGGACACATAACTTCATGCATTTTTTCACCAGGACGAATACCTACGATCTCATGTGGTAATCCATTACCATAAGCATCCGCTAAATCGGAAATTCGTATTGAAGGGATCTTAGGTACAAAAATTTCTCCACCTTGCATTCTAGAGAAATTTTTAAGAACAAAATCAACACCATCTTGGAGTGTAATCCAAAAGCGTGTCATATCGGGATGGGTAATAGGAAGAGATGAAGCACCATTAGCAATCAACTGCTTAAAATAAGGAACGACGGAACCACGAGAACCTACGACATTTCCATATCTGACGGCAGCAAAGCGTGTTTTCCCAGGACCTACGATGTTATTGGCTGCAACAAATAACTTATCAGAAGCCAACTTTGTCGCACCATAAAGATTAATTGGACTCGCAGCTTTATCTGTCGATAAGGCGATCACCTTTTTTACTTTATTGGCAATAGCTGCCTTAATAACATTCTCTGCACCATAAATGTTTGTCTTGATACATTCCATAGGATTATACTCTGCAGCAGGTACCTGTTTTAATGCTGCTGCATGGATAACATAATCGACATCTTGCAATGCTTGCATTAAGCGGTCGGCATCACGCACATCTCCAATGAAATAACGCATACAGGGAGCATTAAATATCTGCTGCATTTCAAACTGCTTCAATTCATCTCTGGAAAAAATGATCAACCGTTTGGGCTTATACCTTTCTAAAATTGTTTTTGTGTATTTCTGCCCAAATGACCCAGTGCCACCTGTAATTAAAATTGTTTTGTTATCAAACATAGGGCCTCCCCAGTGGCTCAATTTAGCTTTCCATCTTGATAATGTAACCGTAGCAACCTATACAATTGACGATTTACTGCTAAAGCAATTAAATCAAAGCAAAAAACAAGCCAACATGGCATAAAATCATTACTAGAACGTAGTTTACTCACCTATAAAGCTCTATTAGTATAGGTAGTTACTCGTAAAATTTACATGATTTTATAGGCTAATTTCGACTTTATTGCATCAAGTCAGCCCTTTCTAACTAGTCAATCAACACCTGAGGGCTAAATGTCAATATAAACTGTCAAAAAAATAACATGGCGCATTTATTGCTGTTTTCTACCTGAGCAATTTTTTGCCTTGGCATATAAGATAAGAGCTCGTATTGACTTACTTGCCGACCAATAGGAATGTATAACTAATGAACAAAATATTGAATAGTTTCGCAATAAGTCGATTTAATGAATACTATTTACCTAGCATAAATCGCCATACTTTTGAAAATCTTGACTCAAAAACAATTTATAACAATAAGTTTAAAAAGGCATTTTCGATTAAAGATAAGCTTAATATTATTATTGGAATGGACTCAGGACTGCTAGCAAGTTATGCATTAGAACAGGAAATCGCTTTAGGGTCTAAATTTATATTTATCGAATTGGATGAAGTGCTACCATTATTAATTATAGATATCCCGTCAACTAAGCAAAAAAACTTTAAGGTAGTAAATGAAACTGATTTTCTAGAGCAGTTAGAACAAGAGGATATAAAAATATATCTCGCTAAAGGAGAGTATGAGATTTATGCTTCTCTTGGTGTCACATCCCAACACCTAGAATCCTATAACTCACTATTTAGCAGAATAGAAAACAAAGTCCAAGATGAATATTTTAATCATAGGATTTTATTCACCCAAAAAATATTCTTTCAGACTCAACTAGAGAATATCCCAGACAATCACACACCTGCAAAGCTTCTTAGAAACAAATTTGAAGGGAAGACTTGCTTGGTTGTTGCTGGCGGCCCCTCACTTGATGAGCATATTGATTGGATAATAAAGAACAGTGACAATCTTTTCATTATTGCAGTGTCGCGTATTGCAGGTAAGCTAGCTAAACACTCTATTTCAGTTGATATTATCACTTGCGTTGATCCACAAGAGTTTAGCTTTGATGTTAGTCGAGAAATTTTTGCATTAAGTGAAAACACACTTCTAGTAAACTCTTACCACGTTAGTCCAAAAGTACTTTCACAATGGCAAGGACAAAGTATATATCTAGGTCAACGATATCCATGGAGTGGCAAAAAGGATCACGACAACATCATTACTGTCGGGCCGACAGTTACTAATAGTTCGATTCGCCTAGCTGTTGAGATGGGGTTCAAAAAAATACTATTAAGTGGTGTTGATTATTGTTACTCAAGATCTGGATACACTCATGCAAACGGAACAGTTGAAGCTAATCTAGGCCCTAATTTAGGACATAATAATAAATGGGTCGAAACCTATGCAGGCTACCAAGCTGAAACTCCAATACAGCTTGTCCATGCGATGGAGTCACTAGCATCTGAGGCTAAAAAATATCCTAATGTTGACTTTATAAATTTGTCAAAAAATGCTGCAAAAATCGAAGGCATTTCTCATATTTCTACTAAAAATATTATTCTTGATGAACTTGGTAGTAAAATAATTTCTTGCCTAGAAAAGTGCGACACCAAAAATAAAAAAATTGACTTAGAACAAACATTAGATGAATGTAAAAAAGCTAAAGACGATCTCACCAAGCTACTAAAGCTAACAAAGAAAGCGTTAGCACTATCTAAAAAACTCAATTTAAACTCATTGAACTCTGATGTCATACTTGATGAAGTCAATAAGATTGAAAAAAGTATAAACTCAAAGTACCCAGAGCTAACAAGATTAATTAAAACCTATGGATATCTTGAGTTTTCAAAGTTTCTAACTACAAGAGAAACAGAAAATTGGACTCAATCACACATTAATAAAATGACTATAAATTACTATGATGCATTTAATACGACCTGCCATAACATTCTTAAACTAGTAATAAAATCTTACAAAAAAATAGTTTTTAGAATATTAGAAATTGATTCTAGCTCATTAGCTCCACTCGCCCCTGTCTGGCTAGAAAACCATCAACCTGGTAGAGTTTTCTTATGGTGCAAAAACCATAAAGTTGCATTATCTGACTCGCATGAAAATTTTATTTTTTCACAATTAAAAGATAAATTTGAAGAAGATATCACTCAAGTACGAAAAGCTTATATCGATACGCTAAATAAAGCCTCTGGAATGGAACGCGTCTATAAAAAAATTATGGGACTAAACTCGAATGAAAATAGTTATGGATTATCACTTACAGTCCAAAACTTATTCCCCTTAATTGAATCTGACAATGAAGCTAAAAGGCTGTATCACCTCGCCTTATCATTCCAACTCAGCCTTGAACAACAGCCACAACAGGCATTAGATGCTTTACTTGCTCTGCCTGAAGAACTTTGTACTGAGATGGAGTTAAAGCATATTATTTTACTGGCGCTCAAACTAAGTAACCTTGAGCTTGCAACAGCAACTCTAGTCAAAATTTTGGCTTATAGTGATGAGTACATGCCTCAGTATGCACATATTTTAAAACTCCAAGGCAAGATTCAAGACTCAGTTAATGTCTACCTAGATTACCTAGAGAAGTATCCATCAGATACACAAACATGGATAAAACTTGGGTTATTCATGTTTGAAATCAATCAAATAGAAGCTTCACATACTGCATTTTCTAATGCAATTAATGCCGATCCCGATAATCAAGTGGCACGTGATTACTTATCTGAACTCGCAAGACTAATGAACGTCTCGCAATAACAAGCTCAAGATCACCGAACTCGCATATTCGTGTTCGGTGATTTCACTATTACTTCGCTAGACCGTATAATTAGCCTCGTTTCAGCATTGCTCATCTGCATATCCTAGGAGATTTTGTTTGGCTCATACCTATATACCTTTAGAAACTTACCGCCGTAAGTGGATTTTCAACCACAAAGACTTGCCTGTCACCGACGAGGACAAGGCGCACATCCTGCCGTTAACAGATAAAAGTGCGATGGAAATCTGGAACCAATGGATCAGCAACAAGAGTAGTCGTGCGGAGCAATTTACTAAGGGAGACTGGGCGGCGAAGGCTGATGCTTGGGTGGAAACAGATCATTGGCAGAGCGCTTGGGATAGTGAAGATAGCAGTTTACCCACCATGTTAGCTGAGTTTATACAATGGCCCGATGAGACGCCGGTGTATTTTTGCTATGAAAAATATCAGATTATTGAAACTCGTTGGGATGTGTTCGTCCGCAATTGGAAGTGTTTTCTTTTCTTTGACGACGGTCCCATTTTGATCTCGCCAAAACAGAAACAAGCGGTGATGTTCGAACAGAGTGGTCAGTACAAGCTAGGCACTCGCGGATAATTTATACAAGGCGCTTAACGCTGATGATTTCCCATCGATAGCTTTACGCCAACACTTTTACGCAATAGTTTAGCGCGAGGAGTCATCTTGTTGGCATGCTCATACTTAATGATGAGTATGCCATATTAGCCATTTTCGAATGATGCGTAAGCACAATTAGCCTATCTCTCCCCTCTTCTTTAGATTAACATCCGTTTTCGGTGCCGAGTATTTGAGAAGTTGGGGTCAACTTTTTGCTGTAAATACTCATAAAAATCTGCTTAAAATCCAATAATTAAAATAGAAAAACGAGGTGTATTATGAAGTTACTCTCCACTCTTACCCTAGCAAGCGCGCTGTTATTACCCCACACATTAATGGCCAAAGAAGTCTCAGGAGTGCAAGTCGCCGAGACAGTGACATTAGATAGCCAAACATTACAGCTCAATGGCGCGGGCGTTCGCAGTAAGTTCTTTATGGATTTGTATGTAGGCAGTTTGTATTTGCCAGCAGCATTGAGTAGCACAGCAGCGGTTATTGATGCACCAGTTGCAGCGATACGTCTTAACATTACCTCAGGCATGATCACCTCAGAAAAAATGCGCGATGCGATCACTGAAGGTTTTGAGCAAGCGACGGCAGAAAACACCGCCGATATTCAATCGCAGATAGATACCTTTATGGCGCTGTTTAAGGAAGAAATTAAAGAAGGTGACCAATTTACCTTAGTCGCCAATAAAGCCCGTGGCGTGACAGCCTATAAAAATGGTCAGGAACAAGCCACCATCGAAGGTGAAATGTTCCGTCAAGCATTGTTAAAAATTTGGCTAGGTGATAAGCCAGCCCAGAAAAGCCTCAAAGAGGCCATGCTGGGCAAATAACTGACATTAACGTTAGAATTTGAATTCGATATCCAAGGCCGCTGCGCCTTGGTTATCCATTTCAAGCGCGGCTTGATTTGTCACTTCTAACTCACCATCAAAGTAATAACCAGCATAGAGATTTACGGTTAAAGCAGGCGTTGCTCGCCAACCGCCACGCAGATAACTCACCCATTCGTTCGTTTCTACAGCAATATCATCATCCTCAATAAGGAATCGCTCAGTACGACGTGAACTACCCAAACCAATATTCCAATCAGGATTGAATTGATAACTGAGCTCTAGTCCTGCTGGACCACTAAAACCTGCTTGGAATGGATTAGCCAGTGTCCAATGTTCATCTATCTGCCAACGCATGGCCAGATAAGGCACAGTGCGAACTTCATCGATATCATTAAGATACGCGACCCCAAAGCCAATCATGTTTCCCGAATCAAATGCATACATGGCCGATGCCACAATACCGTAACTCTGAGCTTGGCTAGCCGATGCAGTATCGGCGTAGGCATATTGGATCTGCGGCGCTAAAAAGAAGGCCCAATGTTTATCCATGCGATAATTTAACGACACTCCGGCACGGTAACGATTAATATGATCCCAATTCTGTCCGTCGGTGCCAAACAGCGGTGCGACATTGTTTGCGCCAGTAAGCGTGATGTTACGCCAGTCATAATCAAGTCTGTCATAGCCCACACGAAAGCCTAGCGACCATTGCTTATCCAGCGACACATTCATCCCAGCATTCAGTAATAAGTTGTCCCTTTGTAGCTCAGTATTGCCATTGGCCACCTCGGCGCTCTGGGTGCTGATCTGCGTGACACTTAATCTAAAAGGTTTGTATTCCTGCGAAGGTTTATCCGCTGCAATAGCGGCACAGCTCATTAACGGTAACAATAACAAACTGCCTTTCAGCAACCGCTGTTTTACGCTTAATGGTGCGAGTTTTCGATTAGCCACGCTAGCTCCTTGCATTTAAAATAATGGATAAATTTTTGTGCATAATACGCGCTATTGAATAAAAAGGTTCACACTTTCAAAATGAAGATACAAACTAATACCTTTGAAACAAACAAGCCTTTACTCTACCCGATGCGCCCTCAAGAACATGTCAGCACAACCCAATATATAATGATTCCTGTCGTCAAAAAGCTCATCGGCCGCTAACCCCAATTCTAATTTAAGTTTTAGCTCACCAAACAGCATTAAACATAAACGCACTGCACTATGGTGAGCATTACCAAATCGATATTGCCCTAACGCCTCTACAGCGACTAAATAATTCGCCAATAAGCCCACTATGTGTTTAGGGCCAGCGTCAAAGAACAATCGCGACACTTCAGGATGACTTTCGGATTGCGCCACACAGGCTTTGAATACAGTAATAGCTTCAGGACTGACGATCATCTCCCCAAATTGCAAGGCAAATTGGGTTAATGCCGATTCCGGCTTAGTGGGATCACTTAACAAATCATCGTTAAGATTATGGCCAACACACTTAGATTCAATTGCCGCAACAAATAATTCATCTTTGCTGCCGTAATGGGAATATACGGTTTGTTTCGACACACCCGCAAGCTTTGCAACCTCATCCATACTGGTATGAGGGAAACCTTGACGACAAAACAAATCAATAGCTGCCACAAGGACTTGCTGACGTTTTTGTTCACTACGGCTCAAAGGTAATTGCGTCTCAGAGGAATGCGTCATATCAACTCTCAAATAGATAGACATAATTAATTGGCATTAGTTAAGCACAAAATAGACTAGACAGTCTAGTTTCGCACAACTAGACTAGCAAGTCTAGTTACATAGTATTAACGTTTAACTTACAGCGGAAGCCTTTAAAATGGATCGAACTGCCCGACTTTCTTGGCGCACTCTTAGCGTCTGCGTGTTTGCTTTAGCCACATTATCCGCCTGTCAAAAGGAAGTCACCGAACACGCTACGACAGCCACGCTACCCACAGTCACAAGCCAAGCGTTGATCCAGACCCCAAGTTATGAACACTTTCAGACCTTCACTGGCACCATCCGTGCAGGTAATACCACAGGTGTAGGCTTTGAACTAGCGGGGAAGTTAAACAATTTACAGGTCGATTCTGGGAGTAAAGTTAAGCAAGGACAAATACTTGCCGTTCTCGATACCCGGCTACTCGAAGCCGAGCGTCAAGAGATCCAAGCAAGTCTGGCACAAACCCAAGCCGATGTTGATCTGGCCACCAGCACTCTAAAACGTAATCAAGAATTGAAAAAATCGGGCTATGTCTCTGAGCAGCTATTAGATGAAAACCGCTCACAATTAAATAGCTTAGCCGCAGCGAAAAACCGCCTATTTGCCTCACAGCATGCCAATCAACTTAAGCTCGATAAATCCATCTTAGTGGCGCCCTTTGACGGCACCATAAGCCAAAGGCTACATAATCTTGGCGAAGTGATTGCCGCGGGCAGTCCTATCTTCACCTTAGTGGGTAACATCAATCCTGAAGCTTATATTGGTGTTCCTGTTGCGCTAGCAGAACAATTTCACACCAAACAGCAAGTGCAAGTCAGCGTGCAAGATCAAACCTTTCCTGCTGAAATTGCCGGTATTAGCGCTGAAGTCAATCCCGTCAGTCGTACCCTGCAACTGAGAATAAGCCTACCCCAAGATGCCCGTGTGATTAACGGTGAAATTGCGTATCTGCATCAACAACAGCAAATCCCGCAACCGGGCTATTGGGTACCCATTTCCGCACTGACGGATGGTATTCGCGGATTATGGAATCTCTATGTCATCGCAAACTATGAACAGCAATCCATCATAGAGCGCCGCGATGTGGAAATCCTCTACACCACCCAAGACATGGCCTACATTCAAGGCGCGATTCAGCCTAATGAAATCTATGTCAGCCAAGGGCTGCATAAGCTGGTCGTAGGCCAAACTGTATCTCCCATTACTGCAGTCACGAGGTAATTATGATTAAAGCCTTTGTTGAAAACGGCCGCTTAGTCAGCCTCGTTATTGCGCTATTACTTGTCGCAGGCTTTGGTGCGATATCGAGCCTACCGCGTACTGAAGATCCCCACATAACTAACCGTTTCGCCTCTGTGATCACCCCTTATCCTGGCGCCTCAGCCGAGCGGGTCGAAGCCTTAGTGACTGAAGTCATTGAAAACCAGCTCAGACGTTTGGAAGAAATTAAGTTGATCCAATCAACCTCTCGACCAGGGATTTCAGTTATACAGTTAGAATTGAAAGACACAGTTAAAGAAACGGCTCCCGTATGGTCTCGAGCGCGGGATTTATTGGCCAATGCGAAAATTAATTTACCTGAGGGCATACAATCTCCCACACTCGATGATCAAATTGGTTATGCCTACACCGCCATCTTAAGTTTAGTGTGGAATAGTAATACGCCCGTACAAGTCGACATGCTAAACCGCTACGCAAAAGAATTACAGAGTCGGCTCAGGCTGTTATCGGGCACGGATTTTGTCAAACTTTACGGCGCACCGACCGAAGAAATGCTAGTGCAGCTTGATGGTAACAAGATGAGCCAGTTACAGCTCTCTCCTGCGTCCATCGCCCATATTCTCAGTGGCGCCGACAGTAAAATTGCTGCCGGTGAAATCAATAATCGTGAATTTCGTGCCTTAGTTGAAGTCTCCGGCGAGCTTAATTCTTTAACCCGTATTCGCCAAGTGCCGCTTAAAATTGATAGCCAAGGGCAAATTATTCGCCTCGGCGACATAGCAACAGTGACTCGCCAAGCTCAAACCCCAGCGGATAGCATAGCGTTAGTCGATGGTGAACAAGTCGTAATGGTTGCAGTACGAATGATCGATAATACCCGTGTTGATCTTTGGCAAGCACAAGTCAATAACGTCGTTGACGAACTCAATCGCGAAGTCCCCGCCAATATCCAAATCCAATGGCTATTCGAGCAAAACAGTTACACCAGCGAACGACTTGGCGGGCTAGTGGTTAACCTGCTGCAAGGATTTGTCATCATCTTGCTGGTATTACTCCTCACCCTAGGCTTAAGAAACGCCATCATAGTGGCGATTTCATTGCCGCTCACAGCGCTGTTTACCTTGGCCTGCATGAAATATATCGGCCTGCCGATACATCAAATGTCGGTGACAGGACTCGTCGTCGCCCTTGGGATCATGGTGGACAATGCGATAGTGATTGTCGATGCCATATCGCAAAGGCGTCAGCAAGGAATGAGCCGTTTAGCCGCAGTGAGCGAAACCTTACACCACCTTTGGCTGCCCTTAGCGGGATCGACTATCACCACTATTTTGGCTTTTGCCCCCATAGTACTCATGCCCGGTGCTGCGGGGGAATTTGTCGGTGGCATTGCCATGTCAGTGATGTTTGCGCTGCTGGGCTCTTACGTGATTTCCCATACGTTAATTGCAGGGCTCGCGGGACGTTTTAGTCATGAAGGTAAACAGGATGTCTGGTATCAACACGGGATCAACCTCCCGCTAGTGAGCCAATATTTTCAAGCGAGCCTGAGAATTGCCCTTAAACGCCCTATCGTTAGCGCGCTACTTATCGGCATTACACCAGTATTAGGGTTTTTCGCCTCGGGTAAGATGACAGAGCAATTCTTTCCGCCATCGGACAGGGACATGTTCCAAATGGAAATTTATCTTGCGCCCCATGTGAGTTTAGAAAACACCTTGAACCAAGTGCAGTTGATGGATAAAAAACTCCACGCAGTCACAGGGATCACTCAAGTCGATTGGGTGGTCGGCGGCAATACGCCCTCATTTTATTACAACCTGACGCAGCGCCAACAAGGGGCGACTAACTATGCACAGGCCATGGTAAAAGTGACTGACTTTGAGCGTGCCAATGAGTTAATCCCCGAATTACAACAGCAATTTGATAACGCTTTTCCCGAAGCGCAAGTACTAGTACGAAAACTCGAGCAAGGCCCGCCCTTTAATGCACCAGTGGAGTTAATGATCTTCGGCCCGAATCTAGATACTTTGCGATCATTGGGCGACGACGTTCGTAATATTCTCGCGCAAACGCCGGACGTACTTCACACACGTGCAACCTTAAGTGCCGGTGCGCCTAAGCTGTGGCTACAGGTAAATGAAGATGCCAGTCTAATGAGTGGGTTAAGCCTGACGGACATTGCCAAACAGATCCAAATGTCAACCACAGGCGTTATCGGTGGCAGCGTGCTTGAGCAAACAGAATCGTTACCCGTACGAGTTCGCCTTACTGATGACAGTCGCGAGCAGGTGAGCCGCCTTTCTGAAATTCAATTAATGACACCTTCGGGTGAGTCTGTTGCATTATCCGCCCTCGCCCACAATGAAGTACAAGTGAGCCGCGGCGCCATTCCAAGGCGTAACGGCCAAAGGGTTAATACCATAGAAGCCTACATCGTCAGTGGGGTATTACCTGCCCAAGTACTTAATGATGTCAAAGATAAAGTGGCTCAATTACCGTTGCCATCGGGTTATCGCATTGAAATTGGAGGGGAAAGCGCTAAGCGTAACGAAGCAGTCGGTAATTTACTGTCCAATATGATGTTGGTCGTCACCTTGTTACTAGCCACTGTAGTGCTGTCGTTCAACTCCTTTAGGCTCACAGCGATTATTCTATTGAGCGCGATACAATCGGCAGGACTTGGCCTATTAGCCGTGTTTGTGTTCGGGTATCCCTTTGGATTCCCAGTCATCATAGGACTACTTGGATTAATGGGACTTGCCATTAACGCTGCGATTGTGATCTTGGCCGAACTAGAAGATATGCCGAGCGCTCGGCTCGGCGATATGGAAACCATAGTCTCTACCGTCAGCAGCTGTGGTCGTCATATCAGCTCAACGACCATTACCACCGTGGGCGGTTTTATTCCGCTCATCATTGCTGGCGGCGGGTTTTGGCCTCCCTTTGCCATTGCTATCGCGGGCGGCACCCTGCTGACGACTTTACTTTCTCTGGTGTGGGTTCCAACTATGTATTTGCTGCTGATGAGAACCCGTACAGCGAACACCCCATCCACGATTCAAGCTCAAATCGCATCATGAACTAGATATTGGTACAGTTTATCTTTAAGGTTTAATCGCTCTAATTTTAACGCTAAAAAGTGCTCATCGGCGGTGGGCACTTTTGTTAACTCCAGCGCCCTAATTTTATTATCGAGTTCATGGTAACGACTAGCCATGGTCGCAAAGGCAGTATTATTGACTTTTAAATGCTTAATTTGATCGACAAAATCAGGAAACTCATAAACCAACGCATGATTCTCACCTAGCATATACACTTCTCCTATAATGTGGTTCTAACACTATGAACTCCATTCACCTTAAGCAGCTTAGTCTATACCTTCAGAATACAGCCAGTACTTGGACATGTTATCTACTAACATTTCTGCAAAATAAGCCGATGAGTCCAAGTCTAAAACTGCAAAAATATCAACGAAATGAGTTTAAAATTGCAGAAGTTTTAGACCCACATCAAGACTACAGAGTAAAACTTAGGCTACATTGATGTAACCGTTACCTATAGGATCTTACGATGAATTATAAAAATTGGCCTATTGCAAAACAAATTGGCGCCCTCGCGTTTATTCTTACTCTTCTCATCTTTGGCGTATTGAGTACCGTCTCCTATAAAGCCGCTTCAAATGTATTAGAAGATAAAGGTATCAGTGCCATGAAATCTGAAATGCGTGCAGTTTCAGACATGTTAGAGCTGCAGTACGATAGTCTTCTGCAGCTTGCGAGACGCAACGCCGATGTTTTTAAGGAAATGTATCCTGGACAATTTAGTCTGCAAAATAAAACTGTCAATGTGATGGGAGTCGGCTCTCCAGCCCTAATGCATGAACAAGAACAAGTGAACTCATCAAAAAGTAAAGTCGATCGTTTTGCTAATCTAACTGGCGGTACCGCTACGGTATTCGTGCGTGATGGCGATGACTTTATGCGAGTTTCGACTTCGCTCAAAAAAGCCGATGGCAGCCGTGCACTAGGTACTTCCCTTGGCAAAACACATCCAGGCTATCAAGTGCTGATCAGCGGTAATGAATACGAAGGTTATGCCAAACTTTTCGGCAAAGACTACATGACAGTCTATCGTCCAGTGAAAGACACACAGGGCAAAGTTATTGGTATCTTATATATTGGCTTCGACATCACCAGTTCCTTAAAACAATTACAAGAAGCAGTTAACAGAATCACCTTAGAAGAAAGTGGCCATTTTCTATTAGTACGCAAAGCGGACAATGTGTTAGTCGCCCATCCTAAGTTCAACGCAGGTGACATCATCACCGAAAGTATGCTTGATGGCTTAAGTGTTGCGTATGCCACCCAAAATGATGCGGAATCCCATTACAACAATAGTAAAAATGAGCCTATGTTTGCCTATAGCCAAACCGTAACGGGCTGGAATTGGGTGCTAGTGGGTCAAGTCAAGGCAAGTGAGCTTAATGAAGAAAGTATGCAATTGCTCACCATCAACGCCATCGTTGCTATCACAGGGATCGCGCTGATCACAGCGCTATTATCAGTTGTCTTAATTCGCGCACTCAAACCTTTGCATGCCCTCCAAGTGCATATGGAAAATTTAGGCAGTGGCGATTTTAGCCATCACTTAGCGCCATCAGAACCACAGAGTCAAAACGAAGTGGATCGAATTACGACCAGCGTATCAACTATGTCCTCAGAGCTCAGGCAATTGATTATTGCATTGCAGGATTCAGTCATGAGTCTAGAGCAACAGGCCTCCAAGGCACAGAGCATCGCGAAGCAAAATGGTGAAGAAGCTCAAGCCCTAATGCTACAAACGGATCAAATCGCAACTGCTATCGAAGAAATGTCGACCTCGATCCGTGATGTGGCTAATCATGCCCAAGATGGCGCAGTTCAAAGCCAGCAAGTGGATGCCGCAGCCAAAGAAGGTCAAAACCAACAGACTAAAGTGGTGCAGGATTTACTCAAACTCAGTCAGCAACTCAGTAACAGTCATCAATCGGTTGAAAAAGTCAGCCATGAAAGTGAAGCGATCAGCAAGGTGACCGAAGTCATTAACAGCATTGCCGAGCAAACTAATTTACTCGCATTAAATGCAGCGATTGAAGCGGCGCGCGCAGGCGATCAAGGTCGAGGCTTTGCTGTCGTTGCCGATGAAGTGAGAACTCTCGCCCAGCGGACCCAGTCATCCATTGTAGAAATTGGCCAAACAATTGAAAAGCTGCAAACTCAAGTGAAAAGCACCACAGAACAAATGAGCCAAAGTCATCAATTAGGAATGGAATCTGCAGCACAGGGTGAAGCAACGGGTGAACAACTGAAGGAAATCACCCGTAGGATTGGCGAACTCGCGATTAGCTCACGCAATATTGCCTCGGCTACTGAGCAGCAAAGCAGTGTTGCACAAGAGATAACCCACAATTTACATCAGATCAGCGAACTCGCTAACGAAGGCGAGCACCGTGCCACTGAAACAGTGCATTCTGCCAATGAACTGTCTTCCTTAGCCGCCGCCTTAAAACGTCAAATAAGCCAGTTTAAGGCCTAACTCAAATACGGACTTAGATAACCTGAGCTCGGGATAAGCAGAGCCGCTGAATAGGCATCTTTTCGGGCCTCTCTGCGTTGCTCTGTCTAACCATAGCTCGCTATGGCGTACGACAGAGCGCCTTGATATGCGCAAAAATCTGCGCATTCAGTCAGGAAATAGATTTTTCGCTTTAAACGAATAATTTTATGTAATTGATTTCATTTGTTAAATTTAGATTTTTCGACACTCGTTATCCCGAGTTCAGGTTAGATACAGAGTTAGTGCTTTATCAAACGTTAAATGCCGCCCTAACTGGGCGGCATTTTTTATAACAGCACTACATCAAAACGATAGGAGCAACATTTAAGAAAGGGATTTGGGACTTTGATTTAGGATCCTGACGTAAAGGAGTAATGGAGTAATGGAGTAATGGAGTAATGGAGAAAATATCTTAAGCCATGCAGAGCAAGCATCTGCAGAGAGCACAATCAAAAACAATGATATCAGACCTATTCGTTGCAGTTACATCACCACTCTGCAGCGAAGTTAACTGCTTGGCCTAATACGATAGCCTAGCTCTGCCTCTAATTAAAATAACCTCCGCCGATCAAAAAATCTCAATAAAAAACCCCGCTGATGCGAGGTTTTTAAATCGAGTTTAGACGTTACTCGGCATCTTCTGCCGATCTGTCCATGTTCTCTGTATTCTCAAGCCACAGGGCATTGATAATCCCGAAAGAACAGGCCAACAAAACCCCTAATATCCACGTAAAATACCACATAGCAGATGCTCCTTAATGCCTAATAGAGTGAGGCTTTGTTATCTTCAATATGCTTACGGCCAATACGACCAAACATCTTGTAGTAAGTCCAGACAGTGTAGCTCAACACTATAGGTACGAAAATCGCTGCAGCAGCAGTCATAACACCTAAGGTCATTTTACTGGCTGTTGCATCCCACATAGTCAAACTGACGTTAGGGTTAAGTGATGATGGCATGACGAATGGGAACATTGCTGCACCGCAAGTCAAAATCACCATAGCCACAGTGAGTGAGCTGAATAGGAACGCAAAACCTGAACGGTTAAAGCGGCTAACCAAAATCACTAGCAGAGGCAATGCCACACCTAAGATAGGGAACAGCATAGTGATGGGGTATTTGTCATAGTTGGCAAGCCAAGCACCCGCTTCAATTGCGACGGTTTTCATAGCTGGGTTAGAAACCGCATTATGGTCCAGTACTGAAGTCACTACATAACCATCAATACCATTGGCTAACCACACACCCGCAGCAGCAAACAACACAGCCACTAACAGTGCGAAGAATTGCGTGGCTTTCGCAGCACGAACACGCAGCTCACTGTCAGTCTTCATTTGTAGCCAAGAAGCGCCTTGCATCATAAACATGCTCACGCTCACAAGACCTGCCAGCAAACCGAAAGGATTCAACAGGCCGAACAGACCACCGTGATAAGTCGCACGTAGGAACTCGTCGAATTCAAAAGGCACACCTTGTAACAAGTTACCAAAGGCCACGCCTATGATTAGCGGAGGTACAAAACCACCGGCAAACAAAGCCCAGTCCCACGACTTACGCCATTTTGGATTTTCGATTTTAGAACGATAATCGAATCCGACTGGACGCATGTAGAGGGCAAACAGCACTAACATCATGGCGACATAGAAGCCAGAGAAAGACACTGCATACACCATAGGCCAAGCGGCAAATAACGCACCACCTGCTGTGATTAACCACACTTGGTTGCCGTCCCAATGGGGAGCAATAGTGTTAACCATGATACGGCGCTCAGTATCGTCTTTGCCTATAATTGGCAGTAACGCACCGACACCCATGTCAAAACCATCAGTAACCGCAAATCCGATGAACAGTACGCCGATCAGAGCCCACCAGATAACTCTTAATATTTCATAATCAAACATAATGAAATCCTCTGCTTAGGCTTCTAGGTTCTCGAAATGATAACGACCAGTTTTCAAACTGCTCGGACCAATGCGGGCAAACTTAAACATCAAGAACATCTCAATCACCAGCAGTACAGTGTAGAACAAGGTGATAGAAAGGATACTGAACCATAAGTCGCCAGTCGTTAAGCTTGACGCAGACATAAAGGTCGGTAGTACCTCAGAAATCGTCCAAGGTTGACGACCATACTCAGCCACAAACCAACCACACTCAATCGCGATCCAAGGCAATGGCAAGCTATAAAGTGCAGCTTTAAGTACCCATTTTTTCTCGGCAATTTGATGACGTGTGCTTTGCCAGAATGCCGCAGCAAATACGAACAACATGATAAAGCCTAGACCTACCATCACACGGAAGCTCCAGAAAATCGGTGCTACGTTCGGGATAGAATCTTTAGCTGCTGCTTTAATTTGCTCTTCAGTCGCATCAACCACTTTGTCTGTGTAGCGTTTTAGTAAGAAACCGTAGCCTAAGTCGACTTTCGCTTCTTCAAAAGCAGCACGTAGTTCAGGCGTTTCTTCACCCGCACGCAGTTTCACTAGCATGGCATAGGCTTTCATACCGTTACGGATACGCACTTCATGCTCAGTAATCAAGTCATGAATACCAGTCACTTCTTCATCCAACGAGCGTGTTGCCACTATACCCATCGCATAAGGAATTTTGACTGCAAAATCTGTTTTCATGGTTTCTTGATTCGGAAAACCGACAGCAGTAAAGGCCGCTGGAGCAGGCTCTGTATGCCACTCAGCTTCAATCGCTGCTAACTTAACGCGCTGTGCTTCACCCACTTTATAGCCAGATTCGTCACCTAACACGATAACCGACAGAATCGCCGCCATACCAAAGCTTGCCGCAATCGCGAATGAGCGACGGGCAAAAGGTAAGTCACGTTTCTTGAGGATGTAATAAGCACTGATCGCCAGTACAAACATGGCACCCGCCACATAACCCGAAGCGACGGTGTGAACAAACTTAACCTGCGCGACAGGGTTAAACACAACCTCAGCGAAGCTGGTCATTTCCATACGCATGGTTTCGTAGTTGAACACTGAACCCACAGGGTTTTGCATCCAACCGTTTGCCACTAAGATCCACAATGCCGACATGTTAGAACCAAAGGCCACTAACCAAGTCACGACTAAATGCTGACGCTTAGTGAAACGATCCCAACCGAAGAAGAACATACCCACGAAGGTAGATTCAAGGAAGAAGGCCATTAAACCTTCAATAGCCAGAGGCGCACCAAAGATGTCCCCTACGTAATGCGAATAGTAAGACCAGTTAGTACCAAACTGGAATTCCATTGCCAAACCTGTGGTAACCCCCAAGGCAAAGTTAATACCAAATAACTTACCCCAGAACTTAGTCATATCTTTATAAATTTGTTTATCTGTCATCACATACAGTGATTCCATGATAGCCAGCAAAAATGCCAACCCCAAAGTCAAGGGAACAAATAGGAAGTGATACATGGCTGTCAGCGCAAACTGCAACCGCGATAGCTCAACAACCTCTTCAACAATCATCGGTGACTCCTTACTTGGTGCGTCCAATTGCTATGACAAAACCCGCGTCAATCACAGCAAGTGCCTTTGTAGGATAGTGAGTTTTCATTTTGTGTTTATATCTGCGACAACAGTATAAACCGTTAAATTTAATCTTTTGCATTAGTT
The DNA here is from genome assembly GCF_019345515.1 of Shewanella sp. NKUCC06_TVS. NCBI lineage: Bacteria > Pseudomonadati > Pseudomonadota > Gammaproteobacteria > Alteromonadales > Shewanellaceae > Shewanella > Shewanella sp. NKUCC06_TVS. The sequence goes on from NZ_JAHKQX010000006.1 coordinate 202,918, forward strand.
CGAAGCAGCAAGGGCTAAAAAGTACCAATATCTGTTGCATATTGAGACGCTAGTCACACTATCGCAAGTAACTGAGACCAACACCCTACCACTCAATCAATCAAATGATTTCATCGATATAAATATCAGATAGTTAAGATATTTATTCATTTTCATTTGTGGCTATTTTATACCACCTCGCTTTGATGCAAATCAATCAAACTCAGGGGTTTAGGTGGGTTTTGCGGTGAGGCACACACTTCCCCACCAGAGAGGATTGACAATCGAGAAAAACAAGAGTAGTGAGCAGCTATTAATTGATATAAAGTCATACTTTTACCAACTAGACAGTAAAAATCAGTTCTAATCATCAAAAAACCAACAAATAAATAATGTTGCAACAAATTAACTAAAAAATATTGTCACAAATTTAAGTGAACCATAATTTAAAACCTTTAAAATCAAATATAAATACATATAAATATAAAAAATCACAATCGAACAGGCTAAAATGCATTAGTTTTAATAATGAATATTTGTATTTTTTCTCGTTTGAGAAGCTAACCTAAGTTGTTTAATATATGTCCTGTGTTAAGGAGACAATTTGGTAGAACTGGTGTCGTAGCCCAGCCAAGACCAACTTCGCGCACATAGGTACTAACTTTTGGTGTGGAGATATCGATATGACTAAATTATTTGAACGTCTGGTTAACAGCTACAAGCGTGTTTTTGTTGAACTTTATACAGCTAATGAGCTGAAATAATCCCCAGAATTACTCGTGAAATTAATTGCATTTATGTGAAGTTTTGTTAGCGCAAAACGGGCCCCCATCTCCCTGAGATTGGGGGCTTTTTCTATATTAAGACCCTAGCATCCCCCAACAACTCCAGAACCCCATAAAACACCACGCCCCGTATCAAATGCGCAACATACCTATTAATAGGTATTTACCGATTAAAGTGGCTATTTTGCCACTTTAGTCCATTAGATTATTTGCAATAAGCGTTAATAATTTGAAATACAATCACTTCCATAAAATGCATTTTATATATAAAAAAAGGAGCGAAATTATCGCTCCTTTTTTACGCTTTCATTACCCTGCTTTTGCCCCTCAACAAAGGCAAAAGCCGTTGACTTTAAACGCTTAACCTAAGGTCACTCGCGCATTACGGAACATACGCATCCAAGGGCTATCTTCACCCCAAGCATCTGGATGCCAAGAGTTCGCCACAGTTCTGAACACACGTTCGGGGTGCGGCATCATCAAGGTTACGCGGCCATCTGTGGTACAAATCCCAGTCAAGCCATTTGGCGAGCCGTTCGGGTTTTGTGGATACTGAGTCGCGATATCCCCCTTACCATTGACAAAACGCAGCGCAATCGTGCCTGACGCTTCGGCAATCGCCAGCGCTTCAGGGCTAGCAAACTCAGCCAAACCTTCACCGTGAGATACAGCAATTGGCATACGTGAACCTGCCATACCTTGGAAGAATAACGACGGGCTCTGTTGCACTTCAACTAAGCTGAAACGCGCTTCGAAACGCTCTGAGCGGTTACGCACAAAACGTGGCCAGTGCTCGCTACCTGGGATAATTTCTTTCAGGTTCGACAGCATTTGACAACCGTTACACACGCCAAGGGAGAAACTTGAGTCACGTTCAAAGAAACGAGAAAACTCATCGCGAGCTCGCTCATTAAACAGAATCGACTTAGCCCAACCCTCACCTGCGCCTAATACATCACCGTAGGAGAAGCCACCACAGGCCACTAGGCCTTGGAACTCACCTAGGCTGATACGGCCAGATAAAATATCCGACATGTGTACGTCGCGGCTTTCAAATCCAGCACGATCAAAAGCTGCTGCCATTTCCACGTGGGAGTTAACGCCCTGCTCACGCAAAATCGCCATCTTAGGCGCAGCGCCCTTAAGGATATAAGGTGCGGCAACATCAGTGCTTGGATCAAAACTTAAGTTAACGGTTAAGCCTAAATCGGTTTCGTCTTGCTTAAGTTTGAACTCTTCAAGCGCGCAGGCTGGGTTATCACGCAGAGCTTGCATACGATACGTGGTTTCTGACCACACAGTACGCAGCGCTACACGGGTATCACTGAAGATTTCACGCGCGCCATCTTTAATGGTGATGCGTTGATCGTCGGCTAGAGTTCCGATCACATGGCAAGGCACGCCAGCGATAGCGAACTGAGCGGCAATTTTCGCAGCATTGTCACGGCTCACTTGCAGCACAGCGCCGAGCTCCTCATTAAAGAGTCGTTCTAAATCAGTGCCCTGCAAGTCTTCTACATCTATGTCTAAGCCTGTATTACCGGCAAAAGCCATTTCTACTAAGGTAGTGAATAAGCCACCATCACTTCGGTCGTGGTAAGCGATAACCGATTTTTTAGCGACTAGATTTTGCATGGTTTCGAAGAAACCACGCAGCAGTGCAGCATCGTCAAGATCCGGCGCTATATCACCCAGCTCACCAAACACTTGAGCTAAACAAGAACCGCCTAAACGATTTTTGCCCGCACCTAAATCCACTAACAGTAAAGACGTTTCGCCTTTATCGGTACGTAACTCTGGCGTCACTGTATTACGAATATCTTGCACCACACCAAAGGCGGTGATAACCAATGACATAGGCGACGTCACAGTTTTATCCGCGCCATCTTGCTGCCATGCGGTCTTCATCGACATAGAGTCTTTACCGACCGGAATGGTCAAGCTCAGCTCTGGACACAGTTCTTCACCTACGGCTTTCACCGCTTCATAAAGACCCGCATCTTCACCTGGGTGACCCGCGGCAGACATCCAGTTGGCAGAAAGCTTAATACGCTTAAATGAACCGATATCGGCACCAGCGATGTTCATGATGGATTCAGCCACCGCCATACGAGCAGAGGCGCCAAAATCTAGCAGTGCCAGCGGTGTACGTTCACCCAGTGACATAGCTTCACCGGCGTAGGTATCAAAGCTTGCCGCTGTGACCGCGCAATCGGCCACAGGCACTTGCCATGGACCCACCATTTGGTCACGGTTCACTAAACCCGTGACTGTGCGATCGCCAATAGTGATAAGGAAGGTTTTATCCGCAACTGTAGGCAAGCTCAGTACGCGTTTAACCGCTTCTTTAACATCAATCTTGTTTTGTTCGAGCGCTGGCGATACGGCTTTGGCCGATACCACATCGCGGCTCATCTTAGGCGCTTTGCCTAATAAGACTTCGAGCGGTAAATCGATAGGATTATTGTCGAAATGGCTGTCGCTAAGCGTTAAATGTTTTTCCGCCGTCGCTTCACCCACCACCGCAAACGGTGCGCGCTCACGCTCACAGATGGCAGTAAATAGCGCGAGGTTTTCAGGGGCAATTGACAGCACATAACGTTCTTGTGATTCGTTACACCAGATTTCCAGCGGACTCATGCCAGGCTCATCCGAAGGCACATTACGCAGATTAAACAAACCGCCGCGCTCGCCGTCATTCACGAGTTCAGGGAAAGCATTCGACAAACCGCCAGCGCCCACATCGTGGATAAATTGGATCGGGTTTTTATCGCCAAGCTGCCAACAGCGGTCAATCACTTCCTGACAACGACGTTCCATTTCTGGGTTTTCACGTTGCACAGAAGCAAAATCTAAGTCTTCACTCGATTGACCCGATGCCATAGACGAAGCGGCGCCGCCGCCCAGACCTATGTTCATCGCAGGCCCACCCAGCACAATCAGCTTAGCGCCAACAGTAATTTCGCCCTTTTGTACGTGTTCTTCACGAATGTTACCTAAACCACCGGCTAGCATAATAGGCTTGTGGTAACCGCGAACTTCAACGCCGTTGTGGCTGCTGACTTCCTGCTCATAAGTACGGAAATAACCGACCAATGCCGGACGACCAAACTCGTTGTTAAATGCCGCGCCGCCCAGTGGGCCTTCGGTCATGATGTCCAGCGCGCTCACGATACGTTCTGGCTTGCCATAGTTACCTTCCCATGGTTGAACAAAACCCGGGATTTTTAAATTGGATACACTAAAGCCTGTTAAACCCGCTTTAGGTTTAGAACCACGACCCGTCGCGCCTTCATCACGGATTTCACCACCTGAACCGGTTGCGGCGCCAGGATAGGGGCTGATGGCGGTTGGATGGTTGTGGGTTTCCACTTTCATCAGGATGTGCATAGGTTCAGTGTGGTAGTTGTATACCCCATCAGGATCGGGGAAGAAACGACCCGCAACCGAACCTTCCATCACAGCGGCGTTATCTTGGTAGGCAGATAACACGTGATCAGGCGTGGTTTCAAAGGTGTTCTTAATCATTTTGAACAATGACTTAGGCTGAACTTCACCGTCAATGGTCCAATCTGCATTAAAAATCTTATGACGACAATGCTCAGAGTTCGCCTGAGCAAACATCATCAATTCGATGTCATGGGGATTACGGCCTAAACGGACGAAGTTCTCGACTAAATAGTCGATTTCATCTTCGGCTAAGGCAAGCCCCAATTCAGTGTTAGCCACTTCAAGTGCGCGGCGACCTTCGGCAAGAATATTGACGCTCTTAAACGGCGCAGGCTCAGTGCGTTTGAACAGCACATCGGCTTTGGTAAAATCATCAAGGATAATTTCAACCATGCGATCGTGCAGCAACGCATTTAAGGCTTGTTGCTGAGGCGCTGTCAGTGCATCTGACTCGACATAATACGCAACGCCTCGCTCCAAACGCTTCACTTTACCAAGGCCACAATTGTGCGCGATGTCAGTGGCTTTTGAAGACCAAGGAGAAATAGTACCGGGGCGAGGAGTGACAAACAGGAGTGAACCTTGGGGGATATGAGCTTCTATCGCAGGTCCATAGGTGAGAATTTTTTCAAGTTGCTGGCGTTCATTTGTGTCGAGCAACTCGCTCAAATCCGCTAAATGGACATACTCAGCATAGATTTGTCGTACCGGAAGCGCCGCGTTTTCGCAGGCCTCCATCAGCTTTTGCACCCTAAACGTCGAGAGTGCAGGGGCTCCGCGGATGATCTCCATCACGTCTATTCACCTTATTATTTATTATTGCAGGGGTCAGAGGTGGCGCTATTATAAGGAAATGTCTGTCACAAATCACCTGCGACCTTACGCAAAACAGTGTTTCCTGTGATATAAAAAGCCCAGTATTGTGTCGGCTGTACTTTCCCCCAGAATGATTTTTTTTCGAAATCGCAGACAAACGGATATAATCCCACCAATGTCAGCCAGTTCACCACTAATGCCCCACTGTTAACTCGCTATCTATAATATTGATTTTATTTACTATAAGTACATTTAATGACTCGATTTCTGTTCGCTCTTATCTTAGGTTCCCTACTGACTGCCTGTCAGCAGGTAACCGTGGACGAAACAGAATTCGTGCCGAAAAAATTAACTGAGCTAAGAGTCGGTACACTTTACGGCCCACAGATTTATATGACCTCGGGCCAAGGTGATAGCGGTTTCGATTACGATATGGCGGTATTGTTTGCCGAATACTTAAATGTGCCCTTAAAAATGGTGCCCTACACAAACCGTATCGAGCTGTACGAAGCCCTCAAAAAGAATGAAATCGATATTATTGCTGCAGGCATGACAGAAACGCCCACAAGGCGAGAACAGTTCCGCTTAGGTCCACCGCTATACCGAGTGAATCAAGTGTTGGTGTATCGCGAAGGCATGCCAACTCCAAAAGACATCAGCGACTTAAAAGGCAAGATCACCGTTATCGCCGACTCTTCCTTCGTCGAGACCTTGACCCAGTTACAAAAGCATTATCCAACGCTGGTGTGGGATCAAATTACCGACAAAGACAGTGAAGAGTTGTTGGCTATGATTGCCAACAAAGAAATTGACTACACTATCGCCGACTCCAGCAGCGTACAGATCAACCGTCGCTACTTGCCCGACTTGCGCTCAGGTCCTGTGCTAGAAGAAAAACTCGATGTGATCTGGCTGTTACCTCCCACTCACAGTGATGAACTTATGAGTAAATTGCTGGCCTTTTGGCACCAAGAGAAGCTTGCCGGTACGCTGGATCATCTCAACGAGAAATACTTTGGTCATGTAAAACGCTTCGATTATATTGATACTCGCGCATTTATCCGTGCCATTGAGACAGTATTGCCGCGTTATCGACAATTATTTGAAACCCATGCAGGCAATTTAGATTGGCGTAAACTGGCAGCAACCAGCTATCAAGAGTCACATTGGAATCCTAATGCCCGCTCGGCCACAGGAGTGCGTGGCATGATGATGTTGACTCAGCCAACCGCCAAAGAGATTGGGATCACCAACCGACTCGATGCCGAAGAAAGTATTCGCGGCGGCGCGGCGTATTTAAACGATATGATCAATCGCCTGCCAGAATCGATCCCCGAGAGTCAACGCATGTGGTTTGCGCTGGCCTCTTACAACATAGGATATGCCCATATTGAAGATGCACGTAAGCTTGCGGAATCGATGGAGTTAAATCCCAATGCTTGGCGAGATTTAAAAAAGGTACTACCGCTACTGCAAAAGCGTAAATATTATCAAAAAACACGTTATGGTTACGCCCGAGGCAGTGAAGCCGTTCATTACGTCGACAGCATCCGTCGCTACTATGACACGTTAGTCTGGGTGGATAATCAGTCGAAACAACCTGACCCCGATGATGACTCGAGCGACCTTACTGTGGAAGAACCCGTACTTCCAGCGGGAACGTTAAGCCCTGATCAACCTAAATAGCTTAACTCGTTAGCGCTCAGGTGCATGGGCCAAACGACAATCCAACAACTCACTTCTTATATATCAAGTACAGAGTTTTACGTAACAAGAACACCAACATAAAAACTCAAGATGTACGTAGATGTCTTCAACAAGGTCAGATACTAAGCAACAGGCAAGCTGAATTAAGGTTTATCAGCCTAACTCAAATTTGCGATGAAAAACATCGCTTAGTTCAGCTTATCTGACCAGTGCTATTGCTGCACTCCTGTGCAACTGCTACTGTCTTGGGTTATGACCTAAGATAAATCTCTGTAGGGCATCGATAATAACAATTAATGGGGTCAATATGAGAAGAAAAACCATCAACAATACCGTTGCGCGTCGTCGTACTTTGCTAAAAATTCGTCATCGCCGTATTTTAAATCGTCAAAAACTCTTCTTTACTTTTATTCAGTCTCAGGATTAATCCTGTCACGTTAATCGTCACTTACCCAATAGCTTGCTGCGCCTTTTGAGCCTGTTTCAGGGCTTTTTTCTCTTCCCTGCGACGTTTAAAAAAACGACTCAATTGCGCGCTACAAGCATCGGCCAGCACACCCGATGTCACTTCAACTTGGTGATTAAACGCCGGATGTTGCAGCAAATTCAGCACAGTACCCGCTGCACCCGTTTTCTCATCCCGAGCACCAAATACCACACGAGCAATTCTGCTATGCACCATAGCGCCCGCACACATAGCGCAAGGCTCGAGGGTAACATATAAAGTCGCATCTAAAAGACGATAGTTTTCGACCAAACGCCCTGCTTCCCGCAAACATAAAATTTCCGCATGGGCGCTAGGATCGTGTTGGCTAATGGATAAATTGTAACCCGTCGCAATCTGCTGACCGTCTTTGACCAATACCGCACCCACAGGCACTTCGCCCTCGGCTTCAGCTTTCTCGGCCATCAGCATCGCGACTTGCATCCAATGTTCATCTTGCTGAGATTGTTCGTCTTGTTGCGTTTGCACCACTTACACCTTATCTCTTTTAGCAAAAAATAAAGCCGGATTATATCAGTCAAGCACAGATATTTCACGGCTGAGCCATTCAACCTAAGTTAATCCATCAAACAACAAAAAAGGCGCACTCGGCGCCTTTTATTCGTTAATTCAAATAATTAACTTATTCCCATTCGATAGTCGCTGGCGGCTTGCCAGAGATATCGTAAACTACGCGAGAAATGCCATCGACTTCGTTAATGATGCGGTTTGATACGCGACCTAAGAAATCATAGGGCAGATGTGCCCAATGGGCTGTCATAAAATCGATTGTTTCAACTGCGCGCAGTGACACAACCCAGTCATATTTACGGCCATCGCCCATCACGCCAACTGAGCGTACAGGTAAGAACACGGTAAAGGCTTGGCTGACTTTATTGTACAGATCGGCTTTATGCAGTTCTTCGATAAAGATTGCATCGGCGCGGCGCAGCAAGTCACAGTATTCTTTTTTCACTTCACCTAATACGCGCACACCAAGACCGGGGCCTGGGAACGGGTGACGATAAAGCATGTTGTATGGCAGGCCTAACTCAAGACCAATTTTACGCACTTCATCTTTGAACAGTTCACGCAGAGGCTCGACTAAACCGAGCGCCATATCGGCTGGCAAACCGCCAACGTTATGGTGAGATTTAATCACATGTGCTTTGCCTGTGGCACTACCGGCAGATTCAATCACGTCTGGATAAATCGTGCCTTGCGCTAACCATTTGGCATTAGCGCATTTTTTCGATTCTTCATCGAAAATTTCCACGAATACGCGGCCGATGATCTTACGCTTAGCCTCTGGATCGGCTTCGCCTTTCATCGCATCGAGGAAACGGTTTTCCGCATCAACGTGAATAATATTCAGGCCGAAATGATCGCCAAACATTTCCATCACTTGCTCGGCTTCGTTCAAACGTAATAAACCGTTATCAACGAATACGCAGGTCAGTTTTTTGCCGATAGCGCGGTGCAGCAACATAGCCACAACAGAAGAATCAACACCGCCCGATAATCCTAAAATCACTTCATCATCACCGATTTGCTTCTTCAAGCGCTCAATCGCATCTTCGATGATAGAGGAGGGTTTCCAGTTAGCCGCACAGCCACAAATGTCTAAGGCAAAGTGCGATAACATGCGCATACCTTGGCGAGTGTGGGTCACTTCTGGGTGGAACTGTACGCCGAAGAATTGCTTCTCTTCGTTTGCCATAGCGGCAAATGGACAAGTGTCCGTTTTAGCGACCGCCACAAACCCTTCAGGAATAGCCGACACTTTATCGCCGTGGCTCATCCATACGTCGAGTAAGGGTTTGCCGTCACTGCTAACCGCATCTTCAATGCCTTTGAATAGCAATGAATCTGTCAGCATTTCAATTTGAGCGTAGCCGAATTCACCTTCGCCCACACCTTGGATCACTTTACCGCCCAACTGCTCAGACATAGTCTGCATGCCGTAACAAATGCCCAGTACCGGCACACCTGCGGTAAAGACGTATTCAGGCGCACGCGGCGAGTTTTCAGCCGTGACACTTTCTGGTCCGCCCGCAAGAATAATGCCGTTCGGGGCAAATTCGCGGATTTGGGCTTCGGTAACATCCCAAGCCCATAATTCACAGTAAACGCCGATTTCACGGATACGACGGGCAATCAGTTGAGTGTACTGGGATCCAAAATCGAGGATCAGTATCTTGTGCTCATGAATATCGCTCATGGGTAACCTTTATCTCATCTATTGTTTTAACATTGCTCAAAGCAGCGACTGCCAGCTTTAAGTATTGGATCATACGCTTTATAAAGAGGCGGCTTACGCCGCCCTTCTTATCAAACGATTAAGAACCTGAACGGTAGTTCGGCGCTTCTTTAGTGATAGTCACATCGTGTACATGGGACTCGCCCATGCCCGCTGAAGTCACTTTCACAAATTGGGCTTTTTCATTCAGCTCTAGAATGGTGGCGCAGCCCGTTAATCCCATACAAGAACGTAGGCCGCCCATATGTTGATGGATGATTTCCTTCAACTTACCTTTATAAGGCACACGCGCTTCTACACCTTCGGGGACTAACTTGTCTGCAGCATTGTCCGATTGGAAATAGCGGTCAGATGAACCTTGAGACATAGCGCCTAATGAACCCATACCACGGTAGGATTTATACGCACGGCCTTGATATAACTCAGTTTCACCTGGTGCTTCCTCAGTTCCCGCAAACATTGAGCCCGCCATGATGCAAGATGCACCCGCGGCTAATGCTTTGGCTAAATCGCCAGAGAAACGAATGCCGCCGTCGGCAATCACAGGAATACCTAGGCTCTTCATGGCTGCAGCGGCATCGGATACCGCGGTAATTTGTGGTACGCCCACGCCTGTCACGATACGAGTCGTACAGATAGAACCAGGGCCAATACCCACTTTAACTGCGTTAACACCCGCTTCGACTAAGGCTAATGCACCTTCTGCCGTGGCAACGTTACCGCCGATAATTTGCAAATCAGGATGTTTAGCGCGCGTTTCACGAATGCGTTGTAAAACGCCTTCGGAATGACCGTGGGAAGAATCGATAAGTAAAACGTCAACACCGGCTTTAACCAGAGCGTCAACACGCTCTTCATTACCAGCGCCCGCACCTACGGCGGCACCAACACGTAAACGGCCTAACTCATCTTTACAGGCATTCGGTTTACGTTCGGCTTTTTCGAAGTCTTTAACTGTGATGAGGCCTTTCAGCTTATAGTTATCATCAACCACAAGAACTTTTTCGATACGATGTGAGTGCATCAATTTTTGCACTTCATCTAATTTAGTGCCTTCGGCAACAGTGACTAAACGCGCTTTAGGCGTCATCACTTCTTCTACCGTTTTGCTCCAATCTGTCACGAAACGTACGTCACGACCAGTGATGATACCGACCAGCTCGTTGGCTTCGTTGACCACGGGATAACCCGCAAAACCATTCTTCAGTGTTAACACTTTCAGATCGGCTAAGGTCGTTGATGGGGTCACAGTCACAGGTTGTTGAACCACGCCCGCTTCGTAAATTTTTACTTTACGAACTTCTTCGGCTTGTTTTTCAATGCTCATGTTTTTATGAATAAAGCCTAAGCCGCCTTCCTGCGCCATCGCGATCGCAAGACGAGCTTCGGTAACTGTGTCCATAGCGGCAGACACAAGTGGGATATTCAATTCAATGGTATTGGTCAGGCGAGTTTTTAGAATGGCGGTATTTGGGAGTACAGTCGAATGCGCAGGAACAAGCAACACATCGTCAAAAGTAAGCGCTTCTTTAATTAAACGTAGCATATGCAACATCTCCCCAGTTGAGTAGGATTTAGAGGTGAAATATTGCGGCGGGATTATACCTTGCATATCGCCACTGGTAAATGGAAAATAGTAAATATCCCCATTTTATTGAGTTATTCGATGCAAGGCACCAAAAACAACATTTATACTGTCTCGCGGCTCAATGGTGAAGTCAGACAAATTCTCGAGGGACAACTGGGTAAAATTTGGCTTAATGGCGAAATATCCAACTTTTCCTCCCCCAGCTCAGGTCATTGGTATCTCACCTTAAAAGATCACTCTTCGCAGATCCGTTGCGCCATGTTTAAAGGCCGTAACCAAACGGTCAGCTTTAAGCCCATCAATGGTCAGCAAGTGCTGGTCAAAGGCGCGATCAGCGTGTATGAACCCAGAGGTGACTATCAATTATTAATTGAGTCCATGTTACCCGCAGGAGATGGATTACTCGCCCAGCAGTTCGATGCACTCAAGATGAAGCTCGCCGCCGAAGGATTATTCGCCGCCGACACCAAAAGATTGCTACCCAAAAATATTCAACGCATTGGCGTTATTACGTCACCTACGGGTGCGGCGATCCGTGATGTGTTACATGTATTGGCAAGGCGCGATCCTTCGATTGAAGTCATTATCTATCCGACCCAAGTTCAGGGCGAAACCGCGGCGCAGAGTATTTGTCAGGCAATCAATATCGCCAACCAACGTTTAGAAGTCGATGTATTACTGCTCACCCGCGGCGGCGGTTCGCTTGAGGATTTGTGGTGTTTTAACAGCGAAGCCCTCGCCCATACGATTTATAATAGCGCCCTGCCCATTGTCAGCGCCGTCGGCCACGAAGTTGATACGACTATCAGTGATTATGTTGCTGATATCCGCGCCCCAACACCCTCTGCGGGCGCGGAGCTATTATCACAAGACAGTGATAATAAGGCGCAAAAACTCGCCACAGCCTTATCGCGCCTGCAACAAAGCGCGAAACATTATCAGCTTAAACAAGAAAGACGACTTAGTTTGCTAGAGCACAGACTGCAACGCCAAGACCCTAAACGGACTTTACAGCAGTTCGAACAAAGATTCGATGAGATGCAATTACGACTGGAGTCCGCGCTGTCGAATCGCTTGCATCTGCTCAGCCGCCGTCAGCAGTTGCTCGCAAGCCGCCTTGAACAGCAATCTCCCAAGCATAAACTCGCCATTGAGGGTAACCGCCTAAGTTATCTTGCGAGCCGCTTACAGGATGCATTGCAGGACAAACTCAGCCAAAGTGAACAGCGGATGAAATACGCGGCCCATCAGCTTGAAACCGTCAGCCCGCTTGCCACTTTAAGCCGTGGTTACAGCATTACCACTGACATCCACCATCAAGTGGTCGACTCTGCCGATAAACTGGCCATAGGTGATAGTTTGCAGACCCGCTTGCGCCATGGACAAGTGATATCAACCGTCACTCAAATAAAACCGCTCGAATAAATCTACATGACGCTGAAATAGTCTTAAAACACAAAAGGAACCCTAAGGTTCCTTTTGTTTCAAATGTGTCTGGTAAAAAACACTATTTGGTTTTTCTGTCTTTGATATGGCTTTGTGCGCGCTTGCGGCGGCGCTCTTGGCTCATAGTCAATTTTTCAGTCTTGTTTTCAAATGGGTTATCACCCTCTTGGAAACGTAGCTGGATTGGCGTACCCACCACTTTCAACGAACGACGGAAGTAGTTCATCATGTAGCGCTTGTACGAGTCAGGCAGTCTACTCACTTGGTTACCGTGAATAACAACGATTGGCGGATTGTAACCACCGGCGTGAGCGTATTTAAGCTTCACACGGCGACCATTCACTAATGGTGGCTGGTGATCGTCCTGCGACATTTGCATGATACGTGTCAGCATAGAAGTGCTGACGCGGCGTGTAGCACTGTCGTAAGCTTCTTCAATCGATTCAAATAAATGGCCAACACCGGTACCGTGCAGCGCCGAAATAAAGTGAATACGGGCAAAGTCGATAAAACCAAGACGACGGTCAAGCTCGCTCTTCACGCGATCTTTAATGCCTTGGTCGATACCATCCCACTTGTTGACGGCAATAACCAAAGCGCGACCCGCATTGAGCGCGAAACCTAACAGACCCAAATCTTGCTCGGCGATACCTTCACGGGCATCGATGATAAGTAACACCACGTTAGCATCTTCAACTGCTTTCAAGGTTTTGATCACTGAGAATTTCTCAATGACTTGATGTACTTTACTGCGGCGACGAACACCCGCGGTATCGATAATCACGTATTCGCGACCTTCACGTTCCATTGGAATGTAAATACTGTCACGGGTAGTGCCGGGTTCATCGAATACCACGACACGCTCTTCACCTAGAATACGGTTAGTCAGGGTTGACTTACCGACGTTAGGTTTACCTATGATCGCCAGCTTGATAGGCAAATCTTGCAGACGCTTTTGCTCAGCTTCGGCTTCTTCTTCGGTATATTCACGCTCTTCAGTAACTTCGTCTTCACCTTGACGCACAATGCCCATCGCTTCGGCATAAGGGGTCAGCGCGTATTCGATCATATTGGTCACGCCGCGTCCTTGGGACGCCGCCATTTGGTAAACTTCACCAAGACCTAAAGACCAAAACTCGGCACAAGCAGAATCAGCATCAATACCGTCAACTTTGTTAGCAACCACAAAGGTGGTTTTTTCACGGCTACGTAAGTGCTGTGCAATCGACAGATCCGCAGCGGTTAAACCCGCACGCGCATCGGTCATAAATAAAACGACATCGGCCTCTTCAATGGCAGCAAGGGATTGCTCAGCCATTTTCGTCTCGATCCCTTCTTCAGTGCCATCGATACCGCCGGTATCGACCACAATGAACTCATAGCCGGATAAGAATGCTCGACCATATTTACGGTCACGTGTTAGGCCAGGAAAGTCAGCAACCAGCGCATCACGCGTGCGCGTAAGACGATTAAATAGGGTGGATTTACCGACGTTCGGCCGACCAACAAGGGCCACTACAGGGATCATGATTTTGCCTCTAAAAAACTTTTCAATAAAAAGCCCCCGGAACACACTTCCAGGGGCTCAGCAAGGATAACACTTTTAACTATGGAAGTGTTACAACAGCCAACTTTCCGCTGCGACCTTGAACATAGATTTTATCATCCACCACTAACGGCTGGCTGTATAATCCTGAGCTGTCCACTTGGACACGACCCACAATCGTCCCTGTACTGCGATCGATGAAGTGTAAATAACCTTCGAAATCACCCACAACTAAATAGTCTTTATATACAGCCGGAGATGTCAGAGTGCGGTTAGCTAACTCAGAATTACTCCACAGTTCCAAACCGTTACGTTTATCAACTGAGTAGATACGGCTGTGATCGTCAACTAAGTACAAGCTTAGGCCCGCTGATGCTAACTCGTTAAAGCTAGAATACTTACGTGTCCACACAACTCGACCCGTGCGCAGTTCCATCGACACTAAGTTACCGTTGTAGCTCACTGCATATAAGTTGTCGCCAAGGATCAAGGGCGTCATATCCACGTCGGCCATACGCGTAAACTCGTTACCGCCCGTTGGATTGTAAATCGCCTGTTCCCACGCAGCTTGACCATTGTTTTTAATCACAACAGCCACTTTGCCATCGGCGGTACCTATGAAGAAACCACCCGCTTCGTAAGCTGCAGAACCTGTACCGCGCAGGGTTAGATTCGGCAATTGCATTTCATACACCCACAGCTTAGCGCCAGTATCGACGTTAAACGCTTCGAGTGAACCAGAACTGGTACTGACCACCACGACGTCATCGGCCACAGTGGGAGCAGACAGTAATTCACCGCCCGCAACGACATGCCATAACACTTGACCATCTTCAGCGTTCAGTGCAGCAAGCAGCCCACTTTCACCACCTAAAAAGACTTTATTACGCGCAGCAGTCACACCAGCAGCAATACGCGCACCTTTATTTTTAGCTAAAGCGTTATCACGAAACTCTTCGCTGAAATCTTTAGTCCAAACGCGCTCGCCAGTGGCCTCATCGAAGGCAACCACTTCACCATAACGGTCGGCGGCAAAAATTTTTCCATAACTAACGGCGGGGGCGAGGCGAGAATAATAATCACCAACACCATTGCCGACAGAGGTGCTCCAACTCACTTCAGGAAACACTGTCGCCTGAATGGCAGTTAACTCACTTACCGGTTCTTCTTCAACATCGCTCGACGAACAGGCGGATAACATGGCCAGACTTAATCCAGCGGCTAGCAGGTTTTTGCACCAAGACTTCATCAAGGGATCCCTTATGCCTGATTTAGGCTATCAAGTTTGATTTTAAGCGCAGGGCTTGTCACCACACCACCATTGTCCATGGCAGCTTGATAAGCTGTTTTTGCCTTCTCAACTTCACCTTGACGAACTAATAAATCACCTTTCAACTCATCGCGCTGAGCAAAGAAAGCTTTATCTGTTACTTGATCTAAGGTCGCTAGAGCTGCATCAATTTGACCTTGCTCTGCTTGTACTCGTGCTAAACGCAAAGTCGCAATCACATCTAAACCAGCACCGGGTTTAGCCGCAATCACCTTGTTCAAAGCATCAATCGCTTTTGGATAATCCTTCGCTTCTACCGCAGTTTTGGCCACGATCAGTTCTAACAAGGCTTGATAGCCCTTTTGATCGTGATTTTTAGAAAACTCGGCAACACCTGCAAGCATTGCGGCTTCATCGGCAGATTTAGTGGTCAAATTTTGGAACGCTTTTGAAGCTTCTTCCGCTTGCGCCACTTTAACGTCAGAATAATAATTCCACGCATATAGGCCGCCTAAACCCACTACGGCACCGATTAAAATTGAATTTCCGTAATCTTTCCAGAACTGCTTGATAGCATCAACTTGTTGTTCTTCTGTGCTATAAATTTCCACGCGCACGTCCCCTTTATTTGATCAGTTCAGCCAAAAATGCGCCTAAGGCACTTCGAGCTACCCGTTGTTGTTCGATGTCATTGCGTAAATGTTTAACCGTAACCATACCTTCGGCAAGTTCATCTTCACCTATCAGTAGTGCCACACTCGCACCGCTTTTGTCGGCACGCTTTATTTGTTTCTTCACGTTACCGCCGCCACAGTGACTCATCACTTTAAGGTTTGGCAGTGCGTTACGTAATTCCTGCGCGACCTTGATGGCTTCAACCAGACAGCTATCACCCATGGCAGTGACATACACATCCACTTCTGGCGGAATATCTTTGGTCAGCTCTAAGGTTTCAAGCAGCAAGACGATGCGCTCTAAGCCCATAGCAAAACCGACCGCTGGAGTATCTTTACCACCTAACTGGGCGACTAAACCATCGTAGCGACCACCCGCAAGTACAGTACCTTGTGAGCCTAAACTAGATGTAACCCATTCAAATACAGTACGATTATAGTAATCTAAACCACGTACTAGACGCGGATTAATGGTGTATTTGATACCCACAGCGTCAAGTAGTTCACGTAATTGTGAAAAATGTGTCTTCGATTCTTCACCGAGAAAATCCATTAACTCTGGTGCATCAACCAATATGGCTTGGACATTTTGATCTTTTGAATCCAATACTCGCAGCGGATTGCTGTACATGCGACGCTTACTGTCTTCATCGAGCGCATCTTTATGCAGCTCTAAAAACGCTATTAAGGCATCACGATAAACAGCGCGCTCAGCAGGATCACCTAAGGTATTTAGCTCTAACGAGACGTGCTCGCTAATACCGAGTTTTTCCCACAGACGTGCCGATAGCATTAGGACTTCAGCATCAATATCAGCCGAGCCAATGCCATACACTTCAACGCCAAATTGGTTAAACTGACGATAACGGCCTTTTTGTGGGCGTTCGTGGCGGAACATAGGACCCATATACCAAAGACGTTGCTCTTGGTTATATAGCAGACCGTTTTCGTTACCTGCACGCACTGTCGACGCGGTACCTTCTGGGCGCAGCGTTAAGCTATCACCGTTATTATCTGCGAAGGTATACATTTCTTTTTCAACAATATCAGTTACTTCACCGATAGAGCGTTTAAAAAGATCGGTATTTTCCACTATTGGAGTGCGGATTTCGCTGTAACCGTAAGCACTGACGCTCGAACGTAGTACCGCTTCCACTTTTTGCCATAGAGGACTTTGAGTTGGCAGAATGTCATTCATTCCGCGAATCGCTTGGATCTGTTTTGCCACTGTATCGACTCGTCCGATTTCGCTAAATTAATAAAAATGTCACGCATTATAGGCTTTTGAGCGTAAAACGTAAAACGACCCCGTCGGTTTCGGGGCCTAGCTCAACATCATTAGGCGTAATCTATGCCCAAATGCGGGTACATATTACTCAGTTGTATCTTTGATTTGAATACGATTCGCCATTTGACTGGCTTTTGCGCGAATTTTCGCTTCGAGGGAATCGACAATGTTGTCGTTGTCAAAACGTTCTTTTTGACGTTCACCCTCATCATAGTAACCGCTCTTATTGTGCCCACCAGTTAAACCGATGTGCGACACTAAGGCTTCACCTGGGCCGTTAACTACGCAGCCGATAATAGACACATCCATGGCGGTAGTCACGTCTTCGAGGCGACGCTCTAACTCATTGACTGTACTGATCACATCGAACTCTTGACGAGAACAAGATGGACAGGCAATGAAGTTGATGCCACGGCTACGAATACGCAGCGACTTTAAAATGTCAAAACCGACTTTGATTTCTTCGACCGGATCAGCGGCCAAGGAAATACGTAGGGTATCACCTATGCCTTCGGCCAATAACATGCCTAAGCCTACGGCCGATTTCACTGAACCCGCGCGCGCGCCACCTGCTTCGGTAATGCCTAAATGCAAGGGTTGACGAATTTGTTTCGCTAATAAACGGTAGGATTCGACCGCTAAAAATACATCGGAGGCTTTAACGCTGACCTTGAACTGATCAAAGTTCAATCTGTCCAGAATATCCACATGGCGCATAGCTGATTCAAGCAAGGCTTCAGGTGTGGGTTCTTTGTACTTGTCCATTAGATCTTTCTCTAATGAACCACCATTCACACCAATACGGATGGGAATATTATGGTCACGGGCACATTCCACCACGCTACGAATACGCTCTTCATTGCCTATATTGCCCGGATTGATTCGAAGGCAATCGACACCGTACTCGGCAACTTTTAGAGCAATGCGATAATCAAAATGAATGTCGGCCACTAAAGGAACATTGACCGCTTGCTTAATGAGCTTAAAGGCTTCAGCCGCATCCATAGTGGGTACAGAGATACGCACTATATCGGCACCGACTTTCTCTAAGGCACGAATTTGAGCAATTGTCGCTTCAACATCTGTGGTCTTAGTATTGGTCATTGACTGAACAGCAATCGGCGCCCCATCACCAATCGGTACATTACCCACATAAATGCGGGTGGAAGGACGTCTTTTTATGGGAGTTTCATTATACATGCTTAATACGCTCTATTTCGGTACGTGCTGCAGATCATTACGCGGTCGTTAGGCTTTAGGCAAGGTTAAACGCGCGACTCGTCCCTTGGGGAAATCCGCTAGGCTAACAATTTGTCCATCTAAGCTTAAAGTCGCTACATGGGGCGCACCTAAAATGACTTTAAACGGCGGTACACCGCTCACTTGCACTGTTGCGCCAGCGCCTTTAACACCATCGACTAACGCTTTACCTTTAGCATCAACAATGTTTATCCAGCAATCACCCGTCAACTGGACATCTATAATCGATTGTCCTGCAACAGCAACTAAAGTACTTGCTGCAGTGGCAGTGGTCGTTGATGTTGTGGTCGGTGAAGGCGTTGCACTAACAGGCTGTTGGACCACAGGAGCTGTCGTTTGCGGAACCGATGGCGTTGTCGTAGTGGCTGCGATTGCTGAACCGCCATCTTCATTACTCGTATCAACGGTCTGAGGATAATTATTGTCCGTTGGTCCTGTGCTGACATCAATAGTGCTTGCATCTGTATCTTTAATTGGACCATCGATAGACATTGAGCCGTTTGCGGCAATCTCAGTCAAACGAGGACTGGCATCCGTTTCGGTCAATAACACATCACCTGGCAGCGTCTGATTCGCTGCTGCGACCTCTTCAGCCGTGGGTTGCGACACATCAATAGTGCTCAGCAAGGTCGTTTTTTGCATCCACCAGACGACTAACGAACCGAGTAACACTATGACGATAAAAATACTCAGCCAAGTTAAACGTGTATCGCGAGCTTGATATGTGGTTTTGCGTGAAAAACTTTGCATTGCAGGCTCAGTCACAACTGGCACTTGCTGCACAAGACAAGCTTCAATCAAAGCCGCATCGGCACTGACCATACGCGCGTAGTTTTTCACATAGCCACGTACATAAGTCGATGAGGCAATATTTGTAAAATTGTCAGCTTCAATATCTTCAATAATACGAGGACGTAGATGCAGCTTTACAGCGGCATCTTGAATACTAAGGCCCATTTTTTCGCGGGCGGCTTTTAATAAAGTACCAAGCGTGACATCTAGCGCGACTGATTGCGGTGCTACCGACTCAACTGGCGCATTGGTTTCATGATCTTTCATTGATGCAAATTAACTCTGTATTGCTTGGCCTGAGGTGATGCTGGGAATTTGGCAAGCAATAAAATACCAAATCTCTTCACAGCGGCATCATCATTCACTGCCTGCTCTATTTTGATCCCGAGCGCTAAACTTTCTGGAGTTTGCTCAGCCACTTGGTGATAGCGCGCTAATTGGTTTCGCGCCTGAATAAAATCACCTTGATCGACTTCTAACTCTGCCAACTCCAGTAATGACACCGAGCGTCTCGGGTCATACTTTAACGCCATCTGAAAATACTGTCGTGCCTTTTCTGCTTGTCCTGCTTCGCGACTACAAAGACCTAAGTTCTCATAGCTTGAGGCAGTGCGCGTATATTTGGGCATTTCAATTGCGGCCAAAAACATTTTTTCAGCTTTGTTGTATTGCTTTTGTTGGCACAAAAACACCCCGAAATTATTCATGGAATCGCCAGAGGCGTCCTTAGTACTAATGGCATTCATGTACGACTCTTCGGTACGCACTAAATCGCCCACGGTTTGATAGTAATAAGCCAGAGCGGTATGCACATCTTCGAGCTCTGGAGCATATTCTAATGCTTTATCAAGATTGTATTTGGCTTGTTCCGTGCTACCTCGATTTAAATAGGTTAAACCGAGCTGCATCCGCTCTCTTGCGGCGGCGACTTTGTCTAACTTTCGTTCCGAAACAGGAATATCTGTCCCAGTATAAGTACGCTCAGTGACGCATCCTGCCATCAATAACGACAGGCTTAAAATCAACGAAAACCTTGGCAATCCATGCTTCATGGGCAAGCCTATAAATCTGTGCAAACAAAGAGTTAATTCATTGTGACTGAAATCTGGTTTTCTTGCATGCGTTTTTTCGCTAAACGTTTCGTTCTGTCGCGAATATCACCTGCTAACTGACCGCAAGCGGCATCGATGTCATCTCCACGGGTTTTACGTACGATGACAGTAAAACCGTATTCCATAAGAACCTTAGAAAAACGGTCGATACGTGAATTAGATGAGCGGCCATAAGGCGAGCCAGGATACGGATTAAATGGGATCAGATTTACCTTACAAGGTGTATCTTTCATTAACTTAGCTAACTCATGGGCTTGGTCTGTGCTGTCGTTGATATGATCTAGCATCACATATTCAACCGTCACGCGGCCGCGGTTAGCATTTGATTTAGCAATATAGCGACGAATACCCGCTAAAAACTCATCCAGCGGATACTTTTTATTGATCGGGACCAGAATGTCACGCAACTCATCATTGGGAGCATGAATACTGACAGCAAGTGCCACATCGATGGCATCGCCCAGTTTATCTAACGCTGGCACTACGCCTGAGGTTGATAAAGTCACGCGGCGCTTTGATAAACTAAAACCAAAATCATCGAGCATGATGTCCATCGCAGGGATCACATTGGCTAAATTGAGTAATGGCTCACCCATGCCCATCATCACGACGTTAGTGATCGGACGCTCGCCCGTGTCTTTTGCAAATCCTAAAAAGTGCGACACGCGCCAGATTTGGCCGACGATTTCAGAAACCGTTAAGTTACGGTTAAAACCTTGCTGACCCGTCGAACAGAAAGTACATTCCAGCGCACAGCCAACCTGTGAAGATACACACAAGGTCGCACGATCATCCTCAGGAATATAAACCGTTTCCACTTCTTGGCCTTGGCCAACATTGATTGCAAATTTTATCGTACCATCGGTCGATTTTTGGAAACTCGAAATTTCTGGTGCAACGATCTCGCAGCGGGCCGCCAACTTTTGACGTAACACTTTGTTGATGTTGGTCATCTCTTCGAAGTCACTGACACCGAAATGATATAGCCATTTCATGAGCTGATCGGCACGAAAGGGTTTTTCACCCATTTCCGCAAATAATGCGCGCATCGCCTTACGATCAAGGTCTAATAAATTGATCTTCTTTTCACTCATATAGCTAACCTCAACACCAAAAACCGGATCCTGCAACAGGGCGGCGAATTATACAGACGCAAATAAATTTTAGCCAGTAACTCAATTCACCTATGATAGAATCTCCAAGGGCTAATATTGGCCTAAAATACGGAGTTGTAATTCCACCTATATGTTAACCCTCATCATTATAGTGCTTGTCGCTGTTGCTGTTTCTTTTCTGTGCAGTGTGTTCGAAGCTGTTCTGTTATCGGTTACCCCAAGTTATATCGCATCACTCGAACAAACTGACAGTGCCGCAGCCGCGCGCTTGCGTAGATTGAAAGAGAATGTCGAAGCCCCTTTGGTGTCAATCCTTACCCTAAATACTATCGCTCATACCGTCGGTGCCGCCGTTGCAGGTGCGCAAGCGGCTAAAGTATTTGGTGACGATATGTTAGGTGTTTTCTCGGGCGTATTAACCTTTATTATCCTGTTTTTCTCAGAAATCATTCCTAAATCATTGGGTGCAAACCATTGGCGTCGCCTCGCACCAAGTGTTTCTGTTGCCGTGCTGTGGATGAAGCGTACCACTAAACCGCTGATCTGGATGTCACAGCAAGTCACTCGCCTAATGGGCAAAGGTGATGAAGGCCACTACATACGCCAAGAGATGAGTGCTATGGCCAAAATTGGCCATGAATCCGGTGAGCTTGATGAGCAAGAGTCAAAAATTCTGACGCAAATGCTGAAGGTGCGAGATATGCCAGTTACGGCGATCATGACACCACGCACTGTGATGTTTTCTTTGCCCATAGATCTCACCCAAAATGAGTTTGTGCGCCAATACCGCGACAAGCCTTTTACCCGAATTCCAGTTTACGACCAAGATCATGATGATGTGATTGGTTACATTACCCGCACCGATGTATTGCTAGCAGAGCGTTACACGCCAGAAGCACCGATTGGTGAACTTAAACGAAGTTTATTTGTGGTGCCTGAAACCGCAAAAATTCTGCCACTTTTTGAGCGTATGATTAAGCGTAACACCCAAATTGCGATGGTGGTCGACGAGTACGGCAGTAGCCAAGGAATCGTAACTCAAGAAGATATTATCGAATCTATGTTAGGATTAGAGATTGTCGATCTAAACGACCCAGCGACCGATATGCAGCAATTGGCACGTAAACTTTGGACTAAGCGCATGAAGCAAAAAGGCATTCGCCTATCCGATGACGGTGATTTTGAAGCCGCATCCGATGATGACGAAGCCAAATCCGGCTGAAGGCTAACCAAGTTTAGTGCTTGTTAATATAAAGGGAGCCTAGCTCCCTTTATTCTTTTAGAATGCGGATGACTCAGAACCCTCTGAAACTCGCATTTTCAGGTTGCTTGGGTATATACTCACCCGCCGTAATAGAGGTAAGTTATGACACAGAGCTACACACTCTCACTCGCGCAC
This sequence comes from Shewanella sp. NKUCC06_TVS, assembly GCF_019345515.1. NCBI lineage: Bacteria > Pseudomonadati > Pseudomonadota > Gammaproteobacteria > Alteromonadales > Shewanellaceae > Shewanella > Shewanella sp. NKUCC06_TVS. The sequence goes on from NZ_JAHKQX010000006.1 coordinate 225,889, forward strand.
ATTAATGACACCCATTCGAATTTTGAACCCTGCCGCGTCCAATTTAGCCTTAACATAGGCCAACATAAGCTAGATGTGACCAGCCATAGCGGTGGTTATGCCCGCATCGGCCATCACATCACAAAAGCGCGTCACACCGCTGCACAAACTAATACGCCTTTTATTTTCCTGCATGGTGGTGACAGCTTCCAGGGCACGCTGTATTTCAGCCATTTTAAAGGTAAGGCCAACGCCCACTTACTCAATCTGTTGGCACCTGATGCTATGGTCATTGGCAACCACGATATCGATGAAGGTAACGCCAGACTTGCCGAGTTTGCCAAGCAAATTGATTTCCCATTGCTTGCGGGCAATATGGATTTAAGCCAAGAAGATCTCAACAAACCCGGTTGTCTGCGGGGTTTGCCTAATATCTTGGATTATGATCATGAGCAAAAACGCGCGAAATACCTGCTTAAGCCCTTCCACGATAAGACATTAGCCATTGTCGGTATTACCTTAGATCAGATGAAAGAGATCGCTCGTCCCGATCCCGACACCCATTTTGTCGATGCTATCGCCACTACCGCGCGCACGGTTGAGCACCTTAAAAATCAAGGTATTAAGCATATTATCGTGCTCAGTCACTTAGGCTTAGATCAGGATAAACGCCTCGCGGCCGAAGTCGATGGTATTAGCCTTATCGTCGGCGGTCACACGCATACGCTACAGGGGGATTTTCGCGCCTTAGGTTTGAGCAACCTGCCCTACGGTGAAGTCATCAATAACACGCCCATAGTGCATGCGGGTAAGTATGCCGAAGTCGTCGGCTTGGCCGAGGTAGTATTTGACGCTGAAGGTAAAATGCTGAGCTTAACAGGCGGCAACTACTTCATGCTAGATCAACACTTTATCTTAAGTGCTAACACGGCAGTCGATAACCAAGATTACCAAGCTGTGCGCCAGCAGCTTAATCAGCATCCGAATATCTTTTGGGATGATGCCGATGCCGATATCGATGGCGTGATCCGAGATATCTACAAACCCGCTATCGCAGAGATGGAAAACAAAGTGTTAGCACTGGTGCCGAAGAACTTAGTCCATACCCGCTTACCCTCTAAAGCCCTGCCCCACGGCAGTGAAATAGCCCCTTGGGTGAGTCGCAGCATGTTCCAAGAAGCCAAACTGGTCGACCCTAGGGTGAACTTTGCTCTGCATAATGCCGGCGGTGTACGCCAGTCAGTGGCCCAAGGTCAGTTGACGCTAGCGGATGTGATGGGGCAGTTGCTGCCCTTCGAATTGCCATTAGTTAAATATGAAATTCAAGGCCAGTTCCTCTATCAAGCGCTCGAATCGGCGATTAACGCGGCAACCAACAACAGTGTCCGTGGTACAGGTGCTGGAAGCTTCCCCTACACTTACGGCCTACGGTATTACTACGATGGGCGACGCCCACTGGGTGAGCGTTTATTTAGATTGGAGATGATGCAGCAGGACAGCCAATCACTATGGTATCCCGTTGAACCTGAGTCACTTTACGTAGGAGTTTCAACATCTTATACCGCCGCTGGTAAAGAAGGTTATTCTCCATTGCTGCAAGCCCGCTGGCAGGAGTCGATGGAGTCACTGACTTTGCCACAGGCCTTTATTCGATTCTTGAATCGCTCACCGAATCTGTCTGATTTATTGTCACAGCATGTGCATTACACCAGCCACAGCCAACGTATAGGTTAGGCGCTATGCTCCTCATGGCGTAAGCATTAATGCTGTGAGGAACAAAGTGAGTGGCTGCTTACAAAGCACTAACCAAACCTGAGCTTAAAATTGCCAATCACATTGCGGTAAACGTGCAGTAAACCAATCCTGCGCCTTGCCTTCAGCATATTTACGCCATGCCATAAACACAGCTTGAGTTGGGCGCGGCATTTCCACATGACAAGCCACTAGGCTTCCCGCCGCCAACGCATCTAAGATCAAGTGCTTTGGAATGTAACCCACACCTAATCCCAATTGCTGCGCCTTAATTTTGGTCTGCATGTTCGGCACACGGATCACTTGGCGACTATCAAATAAACCACTTGATCGCTGTGCTAGGGCAGTCGAACTATCTGCCACCACAATAGAAGGAAATTGCAGCAATGCCTCGGTCGGAATTGGACCTGCATGTTGCGCCAATGGGTGCGCGGGATTTAAAGCAAATACAAACTCCAACTCCCCAATTTCAACCACATGATATTGGCCTTTGGGCAACTCCCCTGTTACGCCGATAGCGATATCGGCACGGCCAGAATAGAGCGCATCCCAGCCACCACCTAAGGACTCTTCGCTGATATTCACAGTCACTTGCTTACCCAGCTCAGTAAACTCACCAATCAACTGCAGCAGAGGTAAATCCGGCACCACTGTATCTATAGCTAAGGTCAATGAAGACTCCCAGCCTGTCTCGAGTTGACGCACCGCCTCTTCGAGCCTTGATGTTGCCGCAAGGATTTCTCGGCCTTGGCGCAGTACAAGTTGACCGACTAAGGTCAGCTCGGCGCGCTGGCCCTTACGTTCAAATAATTTTGTGCCTAAATCGCTTTCCAGTTTCTGCACTGTGTAGGTCAGTGCCGACGGCACCCGAAACAAGGACTCGGCAGCAGCGGAAAAACTGCCTTTTTTATCAATGGCATCGAGCACGATTAATCCATCAAGACTAATAGATGGCAACATATAAACCTCATATTCAAATTATTTGAAATGGAAATTGAAAATGTTCCGATTTTCTTTGCCAAAGGTCAAGTCTACACTGCTTAGCAATGGAGAAGTTCTTCGGAACTGCAGCCAAACTGACTTAAGACTGAGTGAACAATACCCTTAACTATTCGTTAAATAATTTGAAATGAGGAATATCCCATGAAAGCACTGATCACAAAAACACTGAAATCAGCCCCGAGTTTTGCCCCACTGGCACTGCGCATTCCTATCGGGATCATCTTAATCGCCCATGGTTCACAAAAACTGTTTGGCTGGTTTGGCGGTTACGGCTTAGAAGGCACTGGACAATGGATGGCATCCATTAGTTTGACACCAGGTTACTTAATGGCATTGATGGCAGGTTCAAGTGAATTCTTCGGCGGCCTGTTCCTATTGCTCGGCCTACTGACTCGCCCAACGGCCCTCGTCTTGTCATTCACTATGGTTGTGGCGATTTTCTCGGTACATATAGGCAACGGTCTGTTCCTTGCCAATAACGGCTACGAATTTGGTCTCGCCCTATTAGCAGCCACAGTCTCATTGACGGTATCAGGTGCAGGCAAATTCGCTGTAGATAACCTATTCGCTAACCGCATCAAATAAAGGGGGAAGCAAGATGATCACATTAAGAAAAGCACAGGATCGCGGTCAAGCAGACTTAGGCTGGCTAAAGAGTCAACATACCTTCTCTTTCTCTAGCTATTATGACCCAGAGCACATGGGGATATCATCCCTAAGAGTCATCAACGATGACAGAGTGGCACCCGGCGCAGGTTTTGATACCCATGGTCATAAAGACATGGAGATCATCAGTTACGTAATATCCGGCACTATCGCTCACAAGGATAGCTTCGGCAATATCAAAACCTTACCCGCAGGTGAGTTTCAATTGATGTCCGCAGGTAAAGGCATTTACCACAGCGAGTTTAATGCCTCTAAAACCGAGCCGCTGCACTTTTTACAGATTTGGATCCGCCCAGATACTTTAGGCATAGATGCGGGTTATCAGCAAAAGGCATTTGAGCAAAGCTCACCACTGACGGCCGTGGTGACACCAAACGGTGAAAATGGCACGCTCAAAGTGCAACAAGATGCGACCCTATATCGTTTAGTGTTGAGTGAAGGCGAAAAAGTAACGATGAGTAGAAACGCCGCTCAAGCAAATCGTCATCTATATATTCAATTAATTGAAGGTACGTTGGATATCAATGGCACAACACTCACGGCTGGGGACGGCGCACATCTGACACAACTCGCGAGTGTCGACTTTACTGCGACAAGCGGCCCAGTTACCGCATTGGTGTTCGACTTGTCGCCTAACGCGTAATACAAATGATTTAACAAAGCGATTAAATAATGCGGCTTCACTATTTATTAGTTATTCGTTATTCGCAAACTACCAAGCAAACGATTGAGTAAGTGATTAGATGCCAGCTTAATAAGCACTCACCGAGAAGCACTGCCACAAGTCATCTTTGGCAGTGTTTTTTATTGGCGCTTCTATGGCGATGTTATAAGGCGATGTTATAAAGCAGTGCTAACGGCCTCGTTTAGCTAACCAGATCAGCACCTTGATAAGCTGAGTTAGAGGGCGAGCGTCATACTGAAGTTAACCAACACTTGAGCTTGGCCCTGTGCTTTATCCGTCGCATTCAAAAAACGCTTATGTTCATTACGACGAATACTGCGAAATCCCTGTTTCTCAAAAAAAGGCCGCGCGAGATAGGATGCTTCAACCGTTAATCGTTTCAGCGCTAAGATTTTAACTTCCTCAAACAACGCAAAATACAAAGAGGTAGCCACCCCAGAACGGGCATATTCTGGATGAACAAACAAACATTCCACTTCAGCAGCGGCTTCAACATCGCTGTCGGCGCCTATCTTAAGATTGATAAAACCCACCAGCATATTATCGGTTTCGGCAACCCAAATAGTGGTTCCCTGTAAGCGTTCAAGCCAATAACTCTCGCTGCGGGTCTCACCTTCAATATAAGCCCATGCAGAGCGCTCGGCGAAGGAGTAAAACTCACCAGAACCTTGCATTACACTCGCCTCAAAGATTGCCGCCAACTGCGAGACATCCGATGGCGTAAATAGTCGAATCTTCATTCTCTGCCCTCCATCTTGAATCATTAATTGACTTAGATTAACCGAATTCTAATTTAAGCTAAACAGTGCTTATTTAGTTAAATAGTGTCACTAAACGGCGTTAAGCTAATGTTTTACTGTGGAATACCTTACATCACTTTCTAGCTGAAACCATAGTAAACGCGCGTTAAATATTCTTTCCTATATTCTTTTCCATATAGAAACCGGGGATCACTTGCCCAAGTTTTTGCTGATAACTGCGCTGTATTTGAATAAATCCCATCCGAGTAAACAACCCTTTAGAGAGATAAGATGCGTCCAAGCTCAAGCGCACATAGCCTTGTGCCTTAGCCCAAGCTTCTAAAACAAGATAAGCGCGCTCACCTAATCCCTGACCTTGATAATCTGGATGTATATATAAGCTATCTAAGTAACCTTGACGGGGGAAATGGGTTTCGACATTGATAAAACCGCAACAAACTGAAGAAGCAGTCGCTTCATCTATGGCTAAAACCACCCACGCCTTCGAGCGACGTAACCGTAAATCCCAATGTTTAGCCGATCTTGGCGCCGCAGACCAAGCCATAAGCTGCGCCTGCGCATAACGAACATGGGTAATGCTGTGCACGCAAAGATGAAATAACTCACTCACTTCCCGTGCATAACATGACTGATAAGGCTGGATCTCGAACTGTTCAAACGCCATCACTTGAGTGATCCCCTGCTGAGTAATAACGGCTAGAAAAATAGCCGCTATTTTGCCGCCTTTGTCCCCATCGAGATAGTCACAAACTCAGATTTAGCGGCATTGAACGCTAAAAACAAAAACGGCCTCGAAAGTATCGAAGCCGCTGAATTACAGAGGCGCTCAGGTTAGCGCACTCGATACTACTGACTATTTCTTATCGATTTGGCCAACAAATAACAGTTTATCAAAGGTGCGGTTCAAGGTTTTGCTGGTGAATTCGTTCATCCACATTTGCTCAACCACAGCCACTTTATCGCCTTTGCTCACTTCAGTTTGAGGACCCGCGGCCCAAAAAGTGGTATCAGCTTCTTTAATCTGTACGTATGTGTAACCACCACCGTTCATCGTATCAACAACAGTACCTTCGTGGGTGACACCCTGAGCCCAAGCACTTGACATGCCTAACGCTAAAGTCGCTACTGCCGCTAATTTTACCCATTTTGCCATCATGCCTGCGTTCCTTTTGTTTTGCTAATATGCTGCATTAAAGCACGCTAAAAACAATAAATCGCTAATCTCTATCACGAAATACAACACTTATCGCAAAAGCAGTATTTTTCTTACAAAGAAGGGAACTCATTTCAACAGCGGTTTTAGCATGCCTTCTAAGCCATTAAGTTTGATTTCGTACATTAGGGCTAATTGCTCACCAAGTTTCCCCAGAGGAAAACCTTGCTTATGGAACCACACCAGATAAGGTTCGGGTAGTTCGAGCAACTTACGTCCAGCGTACTTACCAAAGGGCATTTTTTGATTAACAGCATCAATAAGGAGTTGCTGATCCATAGGTTGTTATCTCATACAGAACGTCACGATAATCCTACGGATGCTACAACATAAGCGAACGAATGTCGCCGTTAACTACACAAAAGTGACTATATACCCAAGGGCTAAAATACGTGCTAGCTAACACCTAAAAGGCATTCTCACACGAATATTAAGCGATAATTTTTAACAAATTAGGCCCTAAATTAGCGCAGGGAGCATACTGAAAACCATATTCACTACATAAGCGCTCATGCTCACCATGGGCGGTCATACTGACACAAGTTCCCGCACTCGCATGGTCATCAACAAAGGCCATCACCCGCTCAAGTATTATCTTTGCTAGCCCGTAGGATTGGTATTCGGGTAAGACAATAAAATCTTCAATCATCAAATGCCCGGGCTTATTGCCATAAACACACGCCGTTGCCAATAGATTAGACTTAGCGGCCCCAGCGCCGGCATGTTCCAATTCAGTCTTGTCACTTAATCGAATAGAGACCCAGAACAATGCCTGTACATCCGCAAGTTCAACGCCAATAGAAGGGAGGCCAACTGTGGCCCGCAGATTAAGTAGTTCATGAAATAACGGTGCAGTTTCAACGAGTTCAAACTTAATAGGCATAATAGTTTTGATATCCATTTGGCATCCCTTCTCCATGGTTGAAATTTCAAGCGATTTAGACGTCAGTCTATAGAGATGATAAAGCCAGCATTTGGCAGTTTGATGACAAGTGCCTCACCAAACAAGACCACTTTCGACTGAGAAGCTGATAATTTACTCAGATCAGTTAATAACATTTAGAAATATAAAATTAACATTTGTACCAAGGAAGAAATAAAAAACTACACCCTAAATCCTATGCACAGTTACCGATCACCACAAACAAACCTTTTAGCAGACGGATAACAGATAAAACAATGTAAAACCAATAAGATAACAAAAAAATTTCATAAATCCCTCGTTTCATCTTTTTTGTCAAATTAACGGCATATGACCAGATACTGACAGAAAAACGCCTACGACAATTTAATTAAAAAACGTCAAAAATCAGCCAATTGACCGAGATTAACATTAGGTTTACATTCGATTTCGGACATCAATGCGGATAGCTCCAAACACATCAACTCGCTGCACAAGGGTCATCAAAAGAATTAAGGAATGCGTCATGATAGTCTTAATCGGTGGAGAAAAAGGCGGCAGCGGTAAAAGTTGCTTGGCCCAAAATATAGCTGTATTTCTAACCACAGAATGTAGCGCCTCGGTCATTATGGTGGACTGCGATCCCCAGCGCACCACCTCTGATTGGATCCATGCAAGAAACAACAATCCGCAACTTGCCAGCATCAATTGCGTGCAGCTTTACGGTAAGATCCGTAATGACTTACTCAGTCTTGAGCAACACTATGATGTCGTTCTCGTCGACTGCGGTGGTCAAGATAACCTAGCGCTACGAGCAACCATGTCAGTCGCCGCTTACATTTTAATGCCCTTAAGACCTAAGCGCCGCGATTTAAAAACTGTGTGTCACATGGACGATATCGTCGCGACGTGTAAGATGATTAATCCCAAGTTACGGGCTTCTTTTGTGATCACCCAATGTCCAAGTCTACCCAATCAAGCTAACCGAATTTTAGAGGCCAAAGAAGTCTGTAAAACCTATGATATCCATGTCCTTGACGCGATAACTTACTGTCGCAATGTTTATGATGACAGTGAAGAATCAGGATTATCGGTAATTGAAATCGAGCCCACAGGAAAAGCAGCCGAAGAAATTCGCACTATCGCCTGTGAACTATTCCAAGTCGATTGTGCTGCCAGCTTAGCCAATCTCCTACATCCTGCAATACACGCTCAGGGGGTGAGTCAAATGCATCATCATTTGACCCATCAAACTCAATCCACTCACACGACTACTCAACGAAGGGGGCAAAATGGGACTCAGCGATCTCAAGAAAAACGCTATGTCATCTAGCAGCTTACAGCACTCGCTTTCGTTAGATGAGTTTATTGAAGCGGCAAACTTGTACGCAATGGGACAAAGTCTGAATAAGATAAGAAGCAATCTAGATCATAAAGCAGATGCAACTGTCACAAAAAACACAGGCTCACAGGCAAATCACATCACAACTGACATGGCCCAGAGCCATTCAAATGTGTTGAGCTTACACAAACAAAGCCTAGAAACAGACGTATTATTCCCGGCAAAAGTAGAAACTAAAACACACTATCGCAAAGCAACATTTTCCCTCAGTGAAGCGGCTATAACCCATCTTGCTACACTGGCAGAAGAAAGCACTATATCCAAATCAAAGCTGCTCCGACTCTTGATTGAACAACACTTCGACCTACCTATTGCCTTGAGGCAATTACGAGAACAACAACGCCAAAACCGTTAACGATTCGCACTACTCCCACCCTTTTCCGGTAACTTAGCTAAGATCGAGTTACCGGCTTTTTACTCAAAAAGTAAAAAACACAATAAAAACCATCATAAAATCGCGGCATAAGTTCTGATCCCACCTATCCTTAAATATACATAATGCTGAATTAATGATATTAACTCAGAGTCAATACGTAACATTAAGGTGTTATTTTTGTTAAACCGGATCGGATTTATTTTTCTTTGTTTAACCGCAGCGATAATGATGCCCTGTTACGCAGAATTTTCATTGGCACAAATCCCGCCGCTAACAAACAAAACCTCCATTACTTTGGTCGCTGAAAAAGGATTTTGGACCGACTATTTAACCCAAGAAATGTTACCTAAATTCACCGCAAAAACCGGCGTAAAAGTGCAAGTGGTCAGTACTGAATTAGAGGATATGTTTAACTTACAGACCCAGAATTTACTTCAAGGTTCAGGCAAATATGATTTACTCACAATGGAAGCGGGCTGGGCTAAAGAATGGGCTGCCAATGGTTATACAGTGCCCTTAATTGAACTCGCTAAACTTTACGATCCCGATGGCGAAAAGGCCATGGAGAAATACCTAGAACCCTATTACCCATCGCTACTTAACATCTTGTCCTATCAAGGTGAAATCCATGCTATTCCCTATAACAATTATGTTATGGGTAATCATTATCGAGCAGATCTCTTTGATAATAAAACTGAAAAAGCTCACTTTCTGCATCAGTTTGGCTATCCACTCGCACCAGCAAAAACCTTAACAGAGTTACGAGATCAAGCTCAGTTCTTCACTCGTAAAGCAGGCACTATATTGGCGGATAAAATACTGACTCATGACTTTTACGGTCTAGCGCTAATGTCGGGTGATAAGCCCCATATTAACGATGAATTCTCTAGCATGATTTGGAGCTTAGGTGGCACTTGGATGCAGCCCGTCTATAACAGCCAGAAACAGATCTCCCATTTTGAAGTGCCTACCATCAACCATGAAGCCATTGAAGCGGCCAAGCAATATCGCGAATTAATGCCCTATGCAGTTCCCGCTAACGAGCAGTTTGCTTTCAATGAAGCAGCTAATGCTATTGCGACAGGTCAAGCGGCAATGTGGCCTTTTGCCTACAATAATCTGTGGTATAAATCCTTTAAAGTTGAACAGAACATTCTCGGCGCGCGTCTAGCCGTAAGCCAAGTGCCTGGCGGTTATCCCTACAATGGCGCTTATGCCTTTGCCGTTAGCTACGACAGCAAAAACCCTCAAGCAGCCTATTGGCTGCTCAAATATATGGGCACCTATGAGGCACAACATGCCTATGCTATGGGTGGTGGTAATCCTTGTCGTATGGATGTAGTAACAGCCCCAGAATTTAAAGATGAATCTTTAAGAGGCATAGCAGGCGCATTTGAGGCAAGCCACATAGCCAATATGTTTTGGTCTACTAAGGTCTTGTCCTTTGGGCATTTCACCAGTACTGCCATGGGACAAATTTACCCTGAACTCAGCCACGCCTGTTTTAGCGCAAGCCGCAGACCCGCTAACAGTGAAGATATTTTCATTAAATTAAGTGCAGAGATAAAACACCTCCAAAATACCTATGGAGAGGTACCTGCTATTGACAAAGAAAATAATGCCAAGCACTAAACCACTGAAAAGTTTGAAACAAAAAATAACCTCAGCCTTCTATATCATAGTGGGCATGGCGCTATTAAATGGTGTTGTCGCCATATTACTGTCACAGCAACTCAAATCAGAAATTGAACACTTAGTCGGGGTAGATGTGGTAAAAGTCACCACCGCGCTGCAACTGGCAAAAAACAGTGAAAAACTACAAATCATTACTGCACGCTTGAATAACTATTATGATGAAAAACAAAGAACTAGCCTGTTAGGTGAACTTTCTGCACAATGGGAATTACTCATCAATGACTCACGACTACTGGCCTCAATAGAAACTTCTACTGTCAATAAGCAAGAATTAAATCACGCCTTAGATACTCAACTGTATTACTTACAACAACTGCCATTACTCAACACGTTAACCGATACTGCCTTACAAGCCAATTCACAGGCAGCCAATATTCAAGCCAACTTAACGTCAATGGCGTCGGGATTTAGCGATGAAATGCAAACCCAATTTCAGCGTATCAATACGGACTCTGAACGTCAGCTTAAGCTGAAAAACGTTGACCAGATTGCTTTAAATATCAATACCAATCAGCAGCTATCTTTATTTAGTCATCTAGGAGAACACTTATTTACCCAGTTAACTCAAGTGAATATCATCGACAATCTAGTTGAACTAAACCAAACCCAAAGAGATGCTATGCGACTACTGTTAAGCATGGAGGCTATGCTTGATAGTATCGGTGGCGATAAAAACTTATATTTTAATTTGTTATCACAAATAAAACAGACCATGGTCGGTGAAGACAACCTCTTTGAACTTTCTCGCAAAGCGATTAGAAGCACTCATATCGCCAATGCGCATTTAGAATACCAAGCAGATGCCGCACAAATCGTTGCGACCTATACGCAGGATCTCGTTAACCAAGTTGAAAATGAAATTCAGCAAACAGGCCGCGAACTTAAAAACGATAGCACCGCATTTATCGTATTGATTTTCTGCAGTGGCATCTTATATTGCTTCTTCATCTGGCTCACTAGTTGGCACTTTATCACTAAGGGAATCATCAAGCCTGTCATGGCGACTCGAGATGCAATGAATGCCATTGCCAATGAAAAACTCGACGCCAGAATGCCTGTCACTGATAACTTAGAGCTCCAGCAAATGGTGAGCTCCTTAGAGACATTAAAAAGCTATGCAGCTCAGGTTAAAGGCATGGCCGAAACCGACGGATTAACTGGCTGCTATAATCGCCGCTATTTAGATTTACAACTCCAAAAAGAATTAGAGTATGCAAGGGACCACAACATGCCCCTAGGTATAATTCTGTTTGATATTGATAATTTTAAACAATTTAACGACAGGTATGGTCATGTCGCAGGCGATCAATGTCTTAAGAAAATAGTGAATGCCACCAAATCGATCTTGAAACAACCCACTTACATGCTTGCCCGCTATGGCGGAGAGGAGTTCATGATAGTACTACCATCGAGCAATCTCGAGGAGGCATATCATTTTGCTGAAGTATTACGCAATAAAATCATCAGTTTAAAAATACCACATGAAGACTCCCCCCATGACGGCATACTGACCATCAGCGCTGGTATTACTTGCTGGGAGCGATCACAACCTATGGATACGAATAGCTTAATTAATCAAGCTGATGAGGCTCTCTATCACGCCAAACTAACAGGTCGCAATCGTACAGAGACACGACTAAACCAACCTGTTCGCTATTCCTAACCATAAAATGCGGCGACTGTTCAGTTTCTTTTTTCACCAGAGGATTGAGTTAAGCTGACTTCACCCCCATTAGCTAATACTAAGTTAATCAGGATAAAGTCAGGGAAGTATGCTCGCTATTGTTATCACGCTTATTCTAGGAATTGGCGCAATTACCTGGCTACTGTCGAGTCGTTGGCGCAAGACCTTACATCGTCGACGAGTCACGATGAAACCTTTTCCAAAAGAATGGCGCAGCATTCTCAAAAAAAGACTGCCTTACTTCCATGCTCTACCCGCAGATCTACAACTGCAACTCAAACGGCATATCCAAATTTTCATCGATGAAAAAGTCTTTATCGGCTGCGATAATTTTGAGATCACGGATGAAGTAAGAGTCACAATCGCGGCCCAAGCCTGTCTACTGCTACTCAATCGTAAAACCGACTTTTACCCCAAACTGAAACAGATTTTGGTCTATCCCGATGCCTTTATCGTCAATAATCAACATAAAGACACTAGCGGTATCGTGTGGGAACAACGCAATGTGCTGGCAGGGGAATCATGGGAATACGGTAAAGTTGTGCTCTCATGGAGAAATACTCTAGACGGCGCCGCCGATCCCCATGATGGTAATAATGTCGTAATCCATGAGTTTGCCCATCAGCTCGATCAAGAAGATGGCCAAGCCAATGGCGCACCCATTCTGCAGCATTTTGCCGACTACAGCACTTGGTCTGAAGTGCTAAGTAGGGAATTTACCCAATTACAACACAGTGCAAATTTTGGCACGCCCTCATTATTTAATTATTATGGTGCGACTAATCCCGCTGAGTTTTTTGCCGTCATCACCGAAGTCTTTTTTGAGAAACCAGAGGATTTTTACCAACAACACCCAGACTTGTATAGAGAACTGAGCCGCTTTTATCAACTCGATCCGATAAACTGGCATTAACCCATAAAAGTAGAGGCACGCAAAATGCTCAAAGACACTCATGCATTCTCAGTTAAAGGTTCCAATATTAATCGCGCTACCTTGGGGTTACTGCTCAGCGCGTTAATGCTTGGCGGCCTTAATGTAAGCGTACAGGCACAGGACTCGCTAACACAAAGCACTCAAACGACTTCGAATCCTGATCAACAAGCGGCGGCTCACGTATTAGATTTACTCAACCAATATTCAAGCGATGCCAATTGGGATAAATACTTTGCCCTGTACCGAAAAGACGGCATTTTTATTGGCACGGATGCGAGTGAGCGCTGGGGAATGGCGGAATTTGAACGTTACTCCCGCCCCACAAAAGGTTGGCGCTATGATTTAACTGAGCGTCATTTAATCCAACACGGCAATGTCATATTGTTTGACGAGTTATTAAATAGTCCAGCCTATGGCGTCAGTCGAGGAACAGGCACTTTAATCAAAACCAATGGCAACTGGGAAATAGCGCAATACCATTTAAGCTTTCCCATTCCTAATGAGGTAGCTAAGCAAATAACTGCCGAGATTAAAGCCGTAAACAAACAATAGCGCAGCACTCCCCAAAATACGGTTTGAAAGAGTGCAATTTCGAAAGAATACAGTTTGAAATTAAATTACTAAAAAACAATACCTTAAGTTATATCACTATCTCAGAGACACAGTAAAACACACATTAGCTAATTGGGAGAAGTGGATGAAACTTTGAAAATCCACGTCTTCAAATGCCCTTTCCGAAGGGCCCCTATCCGCGTAATAAAACCCGATCACTTTACTATCGACTAATAATGGCGCCAATAAAAAGCCTTGACGTGACACATGTCGCGCTTGTAATTCTTTACACTGCTCTTGCCATTTCTTAGAGCTAGGATCATCTACCCAAAGCGGTAACTTATGCTCCATCGCTTGGTAAAATAATCCCCGCCTATCGCTCAAATCGATAATAAACTCTTGCTTAATGGCATCGGCATCACGACCTAATATCACTCTAGGTTGAAGTTGTTTACGGCTTGGTGACAATAACAGCACGCCGCACCGGTCAACACCAACGCCCTCAAGTATACCTTCGAGAACCGTTTGCATGATTTGGTTAAAATCGGCTTTATTAATGGCGAAGCCTGTTAATTCTCGTAGCTTAGCTAACTGAATATTCAAGTTAACTTGATAGACAGGCATATCTAACGGAATGGGAAGTGGAACAGGTTTAACTGTGACCATACGCTTAGGATCAGGTAGATAGTCTAGCAACACCTTAGCACCATATACTTCAGCTAACTTATGGGTCGCATTCGCGCAGCGTTGCATCCGCACCATAAACTCATTCTCTTCTAGTCCAGTAAAACTCGCCGCTTGCGTGATACGTTTCCCTAATTCCTGCTTATCAAGATTAGGTTGAGATAAAATATCGCAGAGCTTATCCGCAATAAAAATAGACCGAATTTCAGGTCTTTGGTCTTCAGGATTATTAACTGCATGGACCAACAGTTCTCCCAATCCCCAATTGCGGGCAATACTTTGAGTTAATAGTGAAAAAGAAGTGCCGAGGGCTTCGCGGGTTATACTTCGTTCCTCTGCTGGCGTTACACATTCACGCAGTTTTAGATCTAACTCTTCGGTGAACTCACCACCAATACTCCAAAAAGCACTCTCACCTATGTGATACAGTAAAGAGGCTATAAAAGCTTCCTCCTGCATTTCTTCGTCATAATGGCTCAACATCATCCGTGCAATCATGGCGGCTTGAAATGCTTTAGCCATCAACTTTATTAATCTTTGATATACGTTAGGTGCCAAATTTTTACTCTCTAACAAGCTTGAGAGTAACTTGGCTGTGATACAGATATTTCGCACCGCATCGAAACCAAGCACTATAGCCGCTCGGCTGACAGTAGAGATTTGGCTACTACCTTTATGGTAAATAGCGCTATTAGCAACTCGAAGAATACGAGAGGTTAAGGCGTTATCATGCATCACGCTACGCCCGAGTAATGCGAGAGAGGAAACGTCATCCTTGGCGAGCTTTTCTAGCGATTTAACAGTCGAACACAGTGCTGGCATTTCCAATTCACTGATCCGATTTGTCCAATAATCGACCCCTTTATTAGTATTGTTATTAGGCTTCAACCTAAAGTTACCTTAGCGATATAATCTTGTTGTTTTTAGTATAGATAAACGCAAACATTTCGCCTGTTGTCTAAAGCTTGTTTTAGCAAATCATTCATTAATTGCTTAATAATTCAACATTAAGCAATGCCTGCCTATAAAAATGCCCAAGACAAAGCTCGGGCATTTCAGTAAAACAGAAAATCAATCCACACTTAGGCTTTGAGGTACTGCTTAACAACACGCAACACTTTATCTATGTCCTGACGGCTGACATCTTTATGAGTCACAAGCCGAAGCGTACGCCCTGGGCTTATCAGGATGCCTTCCGCTCGACAGTGTTTAGCCAATAAGTTCGCATCAATATGGGATGCTAATGTAACAAATAACATATTAGTTTGTACTGCGGCTAAATTGACCTCGAACTCACTGAATTCTGCCAACTGCCGAGCTAAGTACGCTGCATTGTCATGATCTTCACTAAGCCGTTGTACTTGCTCAGTTAAAGCAAGCTTACCCGCAGCGGCAAGTATCCCAGCTTGACGCATGCCACCACCAAGCATTTTACGCCAACGAATGGCTTTCTTAATCAAGCGTTCATCACCTAAGAGTAATGAGCCGACTGGCGCACATAATCCTTTGGATAAACAAATCGACACTGAATCAAAGTGCGCCGTGATATCACTTATTGCAATATTCTGCGCCACCGCAGCATTGGCAACTCGCGCACCGTCTAAATGAATTTTTAATCCGCGATTAAAGGCTAATGCCTGCGCATCCGCCAAATAGCTTTGCGGGAGAACCTTACCGCCAATCGTATTATCTAAACTAAGCAAACGAGTACGAGCAAAATGGATATCATCAGGCTTAATTGCGGCTTCAATGTCAGCTAATGCAATAGTGCCATCTAATTGATTCATTAAAGGTTGAGGTTGAATGCTGCCTAGGACAGCGGCGCCGCCGCCCTCGAACTTATAATTGTGAGCCTGCTGACCGCACAGGTACTCATCTCCACGATCACAATGGGCCATCAAAGCCAATAAATTTGCTTGAGTACCCGAACAGGTAAATAATGCACTTTCAAAGCCAAACATCTCCGCAGCCATATCCTGCAAACTATTTACCGTAGGGTCATCACCGTAAACATCATCACCCACTTCGGCTCTGGACATGGCTAACCGCATGGCTGCTGTTGGCTGGGTAACAGTATCACTGCGTAAATCTATCATCTTGTCCTCAACTTAAAGTTTGGTTGGCGCATAATGGGCTCAAGACTCTAGCGCTAAAGGCTTATTTTGTATAGTTTATCGTCATACTTGTCGACAAATTTACCGATGTAGAACCTCGCTCATGCTTGAAGCAAGTATTGACATACTGACATCTACTAATAAAAACATAAATATACTCAATATCTTGCCGATATCTATCTGTCGATGTATGGACGCTTGTACGCGTTTAGCTTGGCGAAAAGAGTCTTACTCGTTAGAATGCCACACTAAGATGGTCATGCTACAACAATGCGATCGCTTTAGTAATTTTGACTAATACTTATCGTTCAATAGGTGATTTGTAGTGAAAAACTCCCAATCTCGATGGATTCAGCTAGCGCTTTTGCTATTAAGTTTAAGCCTAACATCACAGGTATTTGCTTGGTCTGATACTGACCGAGATGGAGTGCCAGATATCAAAGATGCCTGTCCTAACACAGAGCCAAATACACCTGTTATGGCTAATGGTTGTGTGGAAGAAGCCGCTGTGGAAATGACTGCATCACCAGTTTGCGATATGAGTCATTCAAATGCTGAGTTAAACACAGATTGTCATAATATTTCTGCAGCTATGGTGTATTTTGAATTTGCCATTGCCGAGGTTGACTTTTCTCAATGGAAAACTTTAGCCTTAGTAAAAGCATTCTTAGAAACAAATGATGCTGAATTAACCTTAGTAGGCCACACAGATATCGTTGGTACACCAGAGTTTAATTATCAACTATCACTTCAACGGGCTCAAAATGTAAAACGTATTTTGGTTGAAGATTATGGCTTTAATCCAAATCGCTTTACCGTAATGGGTAAAGGTATATCTGAACCTGTAGCGGACAACCGTTCTAGCGAAGGGCGCAGTTTAAATCGACGAGTAGAATTTATCGTCAATAATAAATAGTTTTTGTTAGCGTATATTTAGGGAGTTATTCAATGGAAAACCTCGAAGGTTTATTAAAGCAAGCACCAGATCTGATTGTGACTTATGGCTTAAAAACATTATTCGCCATTATCATCTTCTTCGTTGGTAAATACTTTGCGGGCGTAGCACAGAAGCTTGTTCGTAAATTACTGAACAGCCGTAAAGTTGATCCGACAGTCGTTTCATTTGTCGCGAACCTCGCTTGGGCAGTGGTATTTGTTTTCGCGGTTATTGCTACGTTAGGCCAAATTGGCGTACAAACCGCATCACTGGTAGCCGTTATCGGTGCTGCAGGTTTAGCAATAGGCTTAGCGCTACAAGGTTCTCTGTCTAATTTTGCATCAGGTGTGTTAATGGTGTTATTCCGCCCTTGCCGCGTAGGTGACTATATTGAAGCTGCAGGTATCGCCGGCACTGTTGATGAAATAACCATATTCTCAACCAAGCTTCGCACTCCTGATAATAAAGTTATCGTAGCGCCAAACTCATCTATCATGAATGGCACTATCACTAACTACTCAGCGATGGATAGTCGTCGTATCGATTTAGTGATTGGCGTATCTTATTCCGCCGATATCGCACTCACTAAAAAAGTATTGACCGATATTTTAGATAACAACCAGTATGTGTTAAAAGATCCAGCATATACAGTTGGACTTTCTGAATTGGCTAGCTCTTCAATCAATTTCGTGGTTCGTCCTTGGGTAAAAACATCTGATTATTGGACTGCACGTTTCCAACTGCTTGAACAAATAAAAAATGCATTAGACGCTGCAGATATCGGTATTCCATTTCCACAAATGGATATTCATGTCAAAGAATTGCCGCTAAGCAAATAACAATTAGTGGATAAAAAAGGTCGGTAATTACCGACCTTTTTTTATGGTTCTACGCATCATTTTAGCGTACCTTAATGGACAGATATTAGCGAAGGCACAGATATTCATGTGTGAGGAAATCCAATGCAAAAATATGTTTCATTTTTAGCCGCAAGCTGTATTTATAGCCTAGTTCTGATGAGTCCCAATACACTCGCCAGTGAGAAAACACAGGTTTTAATGGGTGAAAAAACAGTCACCTTAGAAGGGAAAAGACCAAAATTGTCGCAAATGGCACCGGGGTTTAAAGTCGTTGATGAGCATTTCTCGCCAGTGATGCTAAGTGATTTTAAGGGTAAAACGGTACTAATAAGTGCCGTGCCAAGCCTAGATACAGGTGTTTGCGCACTGCAGACGAAGCGCTTCAATAGCGAAGTTGGCCATTTTTCCGATGACGTCATCATGCTAACGATCAGTACCGATTTACCCTTCGCACAGAAGCGTTTCTGTAAAGTGGAAAACGTAGATAAAATCAAAGTGCTATCAGATAGCGTGTGGCGTGATTTTGGTGAAAAGTATGGTTTGTTAATTCAAGATTACGGCTTGCTGGCTAGAGCCATTTTCATCATAGATGCAGAAGGTAAGCTCCAATACCAAGAGTTAGTACCAAACATCACAGAGCATCCTAACTATGATGCTGCCCTTGAAGCCTTGAAAACCCTGCAAGCCCGGCAGTAATTCACAGCTAAAAAACAGGGCAGCCTTAGCTGCCCTTTTGTTTAACGGTTCTATTTCTACGATTTGGTTTTACGATTTAATGTGTATGCTGATCGCCACTGGATTGGTAGTCAAAGGTCGGCATAGACCAATGATATCGCAGCGCCAACATCCGTAAGCTAAAACCAACGCTTAAACAAATAACCAGATTAATCCATTCCGTTAACTGATAGGCTTTTAAGACGATATACAAGCCTGCCGTCAGTAATGAAATCACCGCATAGAGTTCTTTTTTAAAAATCAAAGGCACTTGGTTACACAGAATATCGCGGATAACGCCACCAAAGACACCTGTGACCAATCCCATAACTACGGCTATTGTTGGGCTAAATCCCAGCATTAGCGTCTTTTGTGCGCCCACGATGGAGAATACGGCTAAGCCTAAGGCATCAATAGCCAAAAATAACTTAGACAGATAACGCATCACAGGGGCGATAGCGACAGTGAGCAAAGAAGCGAATGCAATCGCAATAAGGTAATGCACATGCTCAACCCAAATTAAGGGGTAATTTCCGAGCATCATATCCCTTAGTGTGCCGCCACCAATTGCCGTTGCGCAGCCAATGATCACCACACCAAACAAATCCATCTGCTTGCGGCCAGCCGCCAGAGCGCCCGTCATCGCCTCGGCAATAATCCCAATCAGCCAAAGTAATCCAATAATCTGCGTCTCATGCATCTTTGCTACTACCAACAACTCAAAGAATTGATTCTGCCTGATAACCTCTCAGTTCTATAATGATTTTATTTTGAATTCATCATTAGAAAAATTAATTCATCATCTTATTAATAATCTGATGCAGGCTCCTACAACCTTATTAAGTTACAGGATAAATATTATACAAAATAGTCAGTTATAAAAATGTTACTTTCACATTGTCACCTATGAAAATAGAATTTTTAATAAGTATTAATAACGTAAATCTAATCAGATGATAAATAACTGCAGATCATCTAATACCGTGGACAAAAAGCATAAAAATCAACCACAAAAAAGCGGCCCTTAGGCCGCTTAATGTTCATTCAAACTGAATCAGAACTATTTAACCTGAACTCGGGATAAGAAATGTTGAACTAATAGCCCTCCAAGTGATCGGATCTTTCGACCAAGAGAAACCCCATCACACC